>CAZHXC010000151.1:0-7513 GCA_964536145.1 uncultured Spirochaetales bacterium
GATTCTGTTCGGCGGCACGTATAACCGCCTGCGGCTGCCGTAGGCGGTTTTTTTTCCTTCGTGTAAAGGGGGAACCGATGAAAAAAGTCTTGTTTGCAGCATGTTTATTCGCATTGATCTTCACCGCCGCTCCTCTGTTGGTAGCTCAACCGTCTGAAGCGGTGTGGGACTCGGTGTACGACAGGTGGGATGTAGCCGTTTCCTTTTCAGGAGGCGTAAGCTTTGGATTCAGGCCGGCGGCCTACCCTTCGGTCGATCTTATCGTACACAGCATCAAAGTTGATGAGTTTATGCCCCTCGACTTTGGCGTGTCCGCCCGCGGTTTTATTACCGATTACCGCAACCCTGAGGATGAGAACGACGGCTGGCTCCAGACAGGTCTGGGCCTCGCCGCCACGCTTCACGTCTCGTTCAATAACCTGCAGGCCCACTCGCTCCCGTTTATGGAAAACTTCGACTTCTACATCGCGAGTGGCCCGGTGTACAACATCTTCACCTATTACGGGAGATATGAGAACGTAGCCCCGCCCCTTTTCAGAAACGGAATCGGCTTCACCACGGCGGGAGGTGTGCGCTACTTCCTCCTCGAATGGCTTGCAGTCAATCTCGAGCTCTTCAGCTGGAGGCTCAACTCTGGTCTTACCGCGGGATTGACCTTCAACATCTAATGGGCACATCGAAAAACCCACATTTCGTACGAGCACCAAGAACGCAAGTCATTACACAATAGGGAGTGCCCTAATGGATCTCTTCTCCGCCTACAGAATACTACTCATCGGGATTTTCATAGCCGCGGCGGCCACATCCCTAATCCTCCTGTTTGTACGGGCACCGTACGGTAGATACACCAGAGCGGGTTGGGGACCAAGGATATCGGCAAGATTCGCCTGGATCATTATGGAGTCACCCGCGGTCTTCCTCATCCTGATTCTCTACCTCACGGGCACAAAAAAAACCGCTCCCCTCACATTGTTTATTCTTCTTTGGCAGGTACATTACATATACAGGACCTTTGTGTATCCGCTGCTGATGCGCGGCCGGCGGAAGGGCTTTCCAGTCATCCTTATTCTCATGGCCATGATCTTCAACTGCGCAAACGGCTATGTGAACGGGTATCACCTGTTTTTCAGTGAACGGACCTATCCGGTCTCATGGCTCTTGGATCCACGCTTCCTCATCGGCGTGTCTCTCTTCATCTGGGGATTGTACGTTCACCTACGGTCCGATCACATCCTGAGAACGTTGAGAGCCCCGGGAGAAACCGGGTACAAAATACCATACGGCAGCATGTACCGCTATGTATCATCGCCAAACTACTTTGGGGAAATCGTTCAGTGGTGCGGGTGGGCCGTCGCCACCTGGTCTCTCGCCGGGCTCTCATTTGCGGTGTTTACCGCCGCAAATCTGATACCGAGAGCGATTTCTCACCACAAGTGGTACGAAAACAACTTCCCAAAATACCCAAAGGAAAGACGAGCCGTGGTGCCGTTTCTTCTCTAGCCGGTGCGGCCGCAAAATCCTTCAGATACGAGCCAGTCGATGGTGTCCCGGAGCGATTGCTCATGGTCTCTTGGCGCGTAAGCGAGCCGTTCGGAGGCTCGCTTACCGCTTACCGTGACACCCAAGGTGAGCAACTTCATCGAACGGCGGGTATATCGCGGCTGTCTTTGGGCAATCAGGTAGTAGAGCTCGGCCGCAAAACCGACGGCAGGAGCTATCGCCGCCGGGAGCCTGAGACGTGGAGCCGGCTTTCCCGTTATCTTCTCGAGCAGGGAGAAGAGCCCGGTGACAGTGGCATAGGATCCGGGGAGCATGTATCTGTCTCCAATTCTTCCGTTCTTCGCGGCGAGAATCATTCCTGAGGCGACGTCCCTCGCGTCTACAAAATCGAATCCGCCGCCGATCCCTGCCGGAATCCTGCCACTCATGAAGTCTATTACCAGCTTTGTCATCGCGGATATCTTGTAATCAAACGGCCCGAGGAAAGCGGTCGGGAACACCGTGACGGCGTTCAACCCCTGATTATTAACCGCGCGCTCCACCTCCATCACCGCAAGGGCCTTTGTTTTCCCATAGGGCAGGACGGTACGGGACGGGACAATAGGCGTCTGTTCGGTTACCGGATACTCGCCGGATAGCAGGTCAAACGCCTCGATTGTACCGCTGTACACGAGCCTGCTTACCCCGGTCTTTAGACACGCCTCAATCACCCTCCGGGTCAACGCCACGTTCGCCTCGTAGAGCTCGCTGTATTTCTTTATCCCTATGGAAACAAGCGCAGCGGTATGATAGACGGTTTCCGCGCCGGAACAAGCTGTAAGGAGCGTGTCCACCCTGGAGGTATCGCAGAGATACGGCGTCACCCCTTCCGGCAGATCAAAGTCGGGCTGCGAACGGAACACGGGCCGCACCTCGCCGCCCCGCGCCGCAAGCTCCCTTGTGAGTACGTTACCAAGATGTCCCGATGCTCCGATGACCACATCCATACGCTTCGTTGCCTCGATCGATTAAATCATGATATGTTGCGCCGAGCAATGGACGGACAGGAATACAGCGGCAGATATGCATGGATAATCGCCTTCACAGGTATTTTTGTCATCATGGGGGCAATCGGATTTGCCAGGTTCGGCTACACGCTTATCCTACCCCGGATGTCCGCCGCCCTCGAAATGTCGGAAACCGGCGCCGGTGGAGTGGCTACCGCAAATCTCGTCGGCTACCTGCTCTTCTCGCTGCTTGGCGGGGTACTCGCAACACGATTCAGTCCCCGCATGGTCATAACCATATCTCTTGGCCTGACCGGTATCGCCCTAGTCTGCTCCGGTCTGGCTGGATCGCTTCTCTCCGCAACCCTCTGGCGCTTCCTCGCCGGTGCGGGTGGAGGCGCGAATGTGCCGATGGTAGGGCTCATATCTTCATGGTTCACATCGAAACGCCGCGGCCTGGCGCAGGGTATCATCGTGAGCGGTTCGAGCTTCTCACTCCTCCTCACAGGTCTGGTGCTTCCTCAGGTCATGGCCGCAGACAACACCGCCGGATGGAAACATGCGTGGTACCTCCTCGGGATTGCTACGATAGTGATAGCAGTGATCGCCGCCGTGGTGTTGCGTGACACACCGGGTGGTGTTTCCCGGCCGGTACGCGCGCGACAAACCGGCGTTTTGAAATCGGTAAAACCTTCGAGGGTTGCGCCTCTCGCGATCCTCTACATGCTCTTCGGGTTTTCCTATGTCATCTTCATAACCTTTTTTGCGCGGTACCTGACCTCCGAGGCTATGCTTTCGGAAGCGACGGTCGGCAGGCTCTGGTCGCTGATCGGCGGGGTGAGTATCCCGAGCGGCTTCCTCTGGGGTATGGTTTCAGACAAGTTCGGAAGGCGCAGGGCCTTTGCGCTGATATTTACCCTGCAGTCGCTTGCCTATCTCATCTTTGCTCTCTGGCAGGCCACACCCGGCTATCTCATCACGACTCTCCTCTTTGCTGTTACCGCCTGGAGCGTCCCGGCGGTTATGGGAGCCGCGGTTGGTGATGCATTCGGCGCCGTCGCGGCGCCGGCCGTATTCGGCTTTGTGACGCTGATATTCGGAATTGGCCAGGCCCTCGGACCGGTCGTTGCCGGCGCTATCGCAGATTCCACCGGGACATTCAGCTTTGCTTTTCTGCTCGCCGCGGGCGCCGCGTTTATCGGATTACCCGTATCATTCCTTGTGAAGAACTATCGGGAACCTGTGTAAACCGGCGCTCAATCACTCTTTGCAGACCGACCTGGCCGGCGGCTCCTTTACTTGGAGCACTTTTGATGAGTGATCGTATTTCTGGAAGTAGTTGACCCAGGAGTTGGTTTCATACAGCTCCCAATCCCTCGGGGCGATGATAAAGCGCAGCTTTTCGCACTGTTTTCTGTTCTTGGACCGCCAGTAAATGGTATCCCAGATGCACATGTTCTCCTCGTGCACCTCGCAGCTTCCGTCCACCCTGCTGCCTCCACACGGACCCTCTCTCATACCCTTCGGGCATTTCGATACCGGACAGACGTAGAAGAGTTCAAAGAGGGCGCAATCATCGCACTGTCTGCAGTCGAACAGTATTCTCTTCATCACCTTTTCGACCCAGCTAAAGCTCTTGTACAGTGCCTTCTTGTTTTCGATAAAACCGGTAAACCACTTCATGAACTTGAACCCGGGCGTACCGGGCTCGAATATGGTAAAATGAAGGATCCGCGTGAGCCAGAATACCGGGGAAAAGACGGCTCTCCGTCGTGTTTTTGTGAACGTAATCTCTCCGTCGCCGTCGTTCTCCTTCGGTAGCACTCCGTTTTCAAAAAGATAGAAGGGCTTGGAAGGCACCGAATCAAACTCACCGATGAACGACTCCCATTGCGGTGCAAACTCCTCCGCCTTGCTCAAAACCGCCTGCACGTCCGCCGTTTTCAAGTTGAGGCCTTCAATGTGCGCGCCGGAGTAGCCGAGACCTTTGAGAATCGCGACCTGTTTAGCCGCCCGGTCAAGCCGGGCCTCTTTACCCTTGTCCTCCGCCTTTCTCTCTTCATTGATCCTGGCGAGAAACGCGTCGGTGACATAACTGCCCGGGATCTCTCCTGAGTTCATCAGGCGGGCGGCGCCCGCAGTGAGGATATATACGCTCCCGATAATCGGAAGATCGGCTTTCAAGTACTCTCTTGCAAATCGAATCAATTCGATATATTTCTTTGCGTCGTATCCGAGTTGGGTAATGAAGTAATGTGCGCCCGCCTGGATCTTCTTTTCCATCTTCAGGTATTGCATCTTGCTCGGACCTTCGGTCCACTTGAAGGGGCTCACGCATGCGCCGAGATAGAACTCAGGCGGGTCTAAAACCGCCGTCTTCCTCCCGACGGGCACCTCGAGTCCCTTGTTCAGCTCGGTAAGGTAGTGTAAGGCCGAAACCGAATCGATATCGAACACCGGTTTGGCGGTACCCAGAAAACCGGAGACCGGATAGTCTCCGGTAATAACCAGCAGGTTCTGCACACCGGAACGTTGCAGGGCAAACGCCCGTGACTCTATGAAATTACGATTCATGTCCTTACAGGTGAAGTGCGCGATGACCTCCACACCCATCGCCTGAATCTCTGAAGCGAGGACGTCCGCGGAAAGCGCCGGATTACCACCGGCGTTATCAGTCAAACTGAGCGCGTGTATCGAATCGATATTCTTCGTTTCCTCGGCAAAGGAGATAACCTGATCCAAGCTCTTGCCTTTGTAGCCGCGGCCCGGCACATGCTCACAGGTTATGACAAACTCTTTGCCCGCTTCCAGCACTTCCCTGAAATGGTTCACACTAACCCCCTGTTTTCACCCGGTATTGTATACTCAATTCGACAAAAGCGTAAGGATTCCTGGGCGCGGATTACCGCGGCAATACGGGCCACATTCATCCGGCGTATATCACCTCGATGGCGCGAGGCACGATCTCGAGCTCGATACGGCGGCCGGAAGTACAGATGGTTTCACCGTCCGCGTGGACAACCAGCATGCCGTCGGCTGATTCCACAACCACCTTGCGCGATCTCGTGCCAAGAATGCGCGGATCATGTATCTGAGTTCCCTTCAAAAACCTCACCATCAAGCCGATCATCTCACGTCGTGTCGGCTCTCCCGCAATACACAGATCGAACTTTCCGTCATCAATCTGCGATTCCGGCGCCATATAGAACGTTCCGCCCATGCGCCTTCCGTTCATAACCGATACCAGTATCGCCGGCATTGTCCGATCAAGGTCATCGGTGTGTATCGAAAGCACAGGCGCGCGAAAGTAGAAGAACATGGTCTTGAGCGCACCGAGAAAATAACCGAGAAACCCCTGCGCCCAGGTCAGCTTTGCCGCCTCCAGTCCCACAATCGTGTCAAAACCCATCCCTATGCCGTTTCCGAAATACCGTCTTCCTTCAACCTCCGGGCCGGTAATACAGCCGACATCGATTCGTTGTCTCACATCTGCCTGCAATGCCGCGACGGCTTCCGGAAGTTTGTGCGGGATACCCGCGCCAAAGGCAAAGTCGTTACCGCGGCCGACGCAGAGCATACCGAGCGCCGGAATACCGCGGCTTTGAGCCGCACTTTCCTTATAGCGCATGATACCGTTTACCACTTCATTCGCCGTGCCGTCTCCACCGGCGGCGACCAGAACGTCGTACTCACCACCCTGGTCTACCGTAATATCGACCGCGTGTCCCGGCCGTTCGGTATACGCAATGGTATAGTCGAGCCCCGCCTCCTCGAGTGACCGTTTCACAGGATCGATCCTCTTCGCCGCGGTGCCGTTAGCCGCTACAGGGTTGTAGATTACCAGATACTTCATCGCCGTTGGGTCCTCCCCCGCTTCAGTCATTGCTTTTTCAGCTATCATAGCACATTGCACGGCTCGAGACCGCCGGTTTATGTTATCACGGTTTTTGTGATAGAATCGGTTTTTAATTTTGCACCGGGACGAGGTATATGGAAGATAGCACTGGAATCGGCAAAGACTTTATTCGAGCTCAAATAGCGGAAGATCTCGCTTCCGGCAAGTTCGGTGACAAGGTGATCACCCGTCTCCCTCCCGAACCAAACGGCTTTCCCCATATCGGTCACGCAAAGGCATTTCTTCTCGATTACAACGTTGCCATTGAAAACAACGGATACTGCAATCTTCGATTTGACGATACCAATCCACTCAAGGAAGAAACGGCGTTCGTCGAGGCGATCAAGGAGGACCTCCACTGGATCGGCATCGACTGGGGAGACCGGGAGTACTACGCATCGGACTACTATCAGGATCTCTACGAGATGGCGATAACACTGATAAAGAAGGGAAAGGCATACGTCGATGACCTCTCCGCAGATGAAGTGCGCGAGCATCGCGGCACCCTTACCGAACCGGGAAAGAATAGTCCCTTCCGTGACCGCACCGTTGAAGAGAATCTCGATCTCTTTGAAAGAATGAAAAACGGCGAGTTTAAAGATGGGGAAAAGACACTCCGAGCGAAAATCGATATGGCCTCGCCCAATATCAATATGCGCGATCCGGTGATGTACCGTATTATCCATGCCTACCATCACCGCACGGGAAACAGCTGGTGCATCTACCCGACCTACGACTGGGCCCACGGTCAATCGGATTCAATAGAGGGCATCACCCACTCGCTTTGCGACCTTGCCTATGAGGACCACCGGCCGCTGTACGACTGGTTTCTCGACGAGCTCGGCATCCATCATCCGCGGCAGATGGAGTTTGCACGGCTCGTGTTGAGCTATACGGTGCTCAGCAAACGGAAGCTCAGGAGGCTTGTTGAAGAAAACATCATTGACGGGTGGGATGATCCGCGTCTCGCGACGCTCCGTGGCCTGAGACGCAGGGGGTACACCCCGTCGATGATACGGAGCTTTATCGAAAGGATCGGCATATCAAAGACTCACAGCATGGTTGATATGGCCCTTCTCGAGTATTTCGCAAGGGAGGAGTTGAACAAAACAGCGCAGCGGGTCATGGCGGT
>CAZHXC010000152.1:0-5725 GCA_964536145.1 uncultured Spirochaetales bacterium
TACGCCGCCCGGCCGGTGCGCCGGCGGCGGGACCATGTGGCGTCGGCTCGCCGCGCCCGGTTTCGACCGGCTCGTGTGGCGGCGGTTCGTCATCCTGAAAAAGGGAAAGGAAGGATACGCGTAATGAAGGAGAAACTGCAAAAGTATCTGAAGGTACTGCGCGTCGAGCTCGAGGATCTCGAAGAGGATCTCAAGCTCATGAGCGATCTATACAGCCAACGGGAAGAACGCGAGGAAATCACCGACTACGTTTTGAACGAAAACCTTTCGCTTCTGAAGATGGAGATTGCCGGGATCCACAAGGTGGTGGAGTCGATTGACGAAATAGCGGTGGAAAAATATTCGAGCCTCGACGAGATGATCGACCACATCGATTCGATCTTCCGTGAGAGAACCAGGGATGCCGGATTCCCGGATTCGGTAAGCGAGCTGGTCAAACGGAAACTCCTCAAGGTTGCACGCTATATCCAGTCGGGCGACGAATAGTCGTGTCACCCGACCTTGAATTCACGATGCGAGTATCGGTATTATGTGGCAAACATTGGAATCGAGGCAGAGATGGACGCCCAATTGCAGGAATTACTGGATAAGATCAAATCTGAAGGCGTGGACGCGGCTGAACAGCAGTCGAAGAAGATAATACAGGAAGCCGAAGAAAAGGCGAGGAAAATCGTATCCGGGGCCCGGTCGGAGGCGGATTCGATCAGGGAAAAAGCGGAGAGCGAGGCCGAACGACGAGAGCAGGCCGGGAAGGCCGCGCTCGAGCAGGCCGGGCGCGATCTCGTAATCGGATTGAAGAAGAGACTGCACCGGATTTTTAAAAGTGTTATGGAGGAGAAGACGGCGGCGGAGTACTCCGGAGATGTGCTCCGTGACGCAATTGTCGGGCTCTTCGGCGCCTGGAATCCCGATATCGGGGAAATGACGCTCCAGCTCCCGGAGAAGGAATACGAAAAGCTCGAGCAGTCGCTGCGAAAGGCGTTGGCCGAAAAAATATCTTCCGGAATAGAAATCCATCCCTCCGGTTCGATCAAGGCCGGATTCAGAGTAACCGTGGAGGGCGGTGCCGCGTACTACAGTTTCACCGAAACCGAGGTTGCGGAAGTACTCGCCGGATATCTCAATCCCGCGCTCGCCGAAACCCTGAAAAACGCCGATTTCGAGGAGTAGGGGGATTGGCTCAATACTACTACATCGGCGCGTCTCTACCTGCTCTCCTCTACGACGAATCACCTTTGCTTTCCTCCGAGGAGCTCATCGAGCTGTGCAGGGAGCACCTTAAGCGGACAGACGCGGATGCAGTAGAGAGGGCGGGCGAATTGTTCCAGTCGATTCGCTCGCTTACCGAACGTGCCGATCTGCACCGGCTTGCGAAGGCGATGTACGATTGGGAGATCGCGCTCCGTCGCGAGCTTGCAGAGCAGAGAAAAAAGCTCGTTGCATGGGAAGCGCAGGAAGAAGAGGAAGAAACCGGTTCGTTACCCGAGGCGCAGAGAATCGCGCGTGAGGTGCTTACCCGGGAATCGCCGTTCGAGGTGGAGATGGCGCTTCAGCATGCTCGATGGAGCAAGCTCGAGGAGCTCGAAGTCGGACACTACTTCGATACGGCGGCCCTCGTGGCGTACATGCTCAAGCTCGGCATATTGGAACGGAATCAAAAGATGAATAGAGAAGCAGGGGAGCAACGCTTCGACGAAGTGTACACCTCGGTATCGGGTGAAACCGGCGGGAACCTGCTATCGGAGAGAGAGAATGACGAAGGGTAAAGTAATCGGTGTAAACGGCAATATGGTCTCGGTTGAGGTGGACGGGGATGTCGCACTGAACGAGGTCTGTTTTATAAAGGTCGGAGAGGGACAGCTCAAGTCCGAAGTGATCAGGATTCAGCAGAATCAGGTGCAGCTCCAGGTCTTCGAGATAACCCGCGGGATCGGGATCGGTGACGAGGTTGAGTTTTCGGGAGAAATGCTCGCGGTCGAGCTCGGACCTGGACTCCTCGGTCAGATCTACGACGGTTTGCAGAATCCGCTTCCCGAGCTGGCCGAAACCTCGGGCTTCTTTCTCGAGCGGGGAGTCTACAAACGCGCCCTGCACGGGGAGAAGAGCTGGTCGTTTACTCCGAAAGTGAATGAAGGGGACACGGTTCGGCGCGCCGATACGCTCGGGACGGTTCCCGAAGGGATTTTCGAGCATCGGGTCATGGTGCCGTTCTCGTTCTACGACACCTACACGGTAAAATCGATTAACGAAGCCGGGGATTATTCGATAGACGACAAGGTGGCGACGCTCACCGATTCGAGGGGTGATGATCACGACGTGACGATGACTTTCGAATGGCCGGTCAAACGCGCGATCGAGGCGTACAGCGAGCGCCTCCGCCCTTCCGAGCCGTTCGTTACCAAGGTACGGATCATCGACACCTTCCTCCCGGTCGCAAAGGGAGGCACATACTGCATCCCCGGTCCGTTCGGTGCGGGGAAGACCGTCCTCCAGCAGGTAACAAGCCGGAACGCGGAAATCGATATCGTCATCATCGCCGCCTGTGGAGAACGGGCCGGAGAAGTCGTGGAGACGCTCCGGGAATTCCCGGAATTGCTCGATCCGCGTACCGGCCGGTCGCTCATGGAACGGACCGTGATCGTGTGTAACACCAGCTCGATGCCGGTGGCCGCGCGGGAAGCCTCGGTATACACCGCGGTGACGATAGCCGAATACTATCGCCAGATGGGTCTGAACGCGCTCCTCCTCGCAGACTCCACTTCGCGATGGGCACAGGCGATGCGCGAGATGTCCGGCAGGCTCGAGGAGATTCCGGGAGAGGAGGCGTTCCCCGCGTATCTGGAGTCGGTCATCGCCGCATTCTACGAACGGGCGGGGCTCGTCAGGCTCGCCGACGGAAGCATCGGTTCGGTAACGATCGGTGGTACTGTCTCTCCTGCGGGAGGCAACTTCGAGGAGCCGGTTACCCAGGCGACCCTGAAGGTTGTAGGGGCTTTCCACGGGCTTTCTAGGGAGCGTGCCGAATCAAGAAAATATCCTGCGATACACCCCCTCGAAAGCTGGTCCAAGTATCCGTTGGTAGTGCTACCGGAAAAGGTGGAGTTTGCCCGTGACTTACTCATTCGCGGTGACGAGGTGGGGCAGATGATGAAGGTTGTCGGAGAAGAGGGGACGAGTCTTGACGATTACGTTGTCTTTCTCAAATCCGAGTTTCTCGATTCCGCCTATCTCCAGCAGGATAACTTCAACGCGGTGGATGCGGCCGTAAGCCTGGAGAGACAGAACCACGTATTTGGATTGATGTGTGAGATTCTGGAGGCGGGGTTAAAGTTTGCAGACAAGAACGAGGCCAGATCGTGGTTCTATCAGTTGAGACAGAAGGCGATCGACTACAATTATACAGAGTGGCAGACCGAGTATTTCAAACAGTTGGAAAACGAAATTCGCACTATGTTGGACGAGAAAAAAACCGGAGCGTCCGCCGAGACGGTCTCTGCGGCAGAATTGGGCGAATAATCGGTTGCAGGAGGAGTTCCGGATGCGCAAAGTATACTCGAGGATTGAATACATTTCAGGCAACGTTATTACCGTACGTGCTGAAGGGGTAAAATACGGAGAGCTCGCGACTGTAACATCGAGTCACGGCGAATCTCTCGCAGAGGTTATCAGGATGGACCGGGATATGGTCTCGCTCCAGGTGTTTTCCGGTGGACGGGGCGTCTCTTCAGGTGACGAGGTACGTTTTTTGGGCCATCCGATGCAGGTCTCCTTCTCCGATAATTTGCTCGGCAGGATCTTTGACGGCGGCGGGGAGCCGCGTGACAAGGGGCCCGGTTTGACCGAAAACCTGATTGAGATCGGCGGGCCTTCGGTAAATCCCGCGATGCGGATTATTCCGAGAAAAATGATCCGGACAGGGTTGCCGATGATCGATGTGTTCAACACCCTTGTGGAGAGCCAGAAGCTGCCGATTTTCTCGGTATCAGGTGAGCCGTACAACGAGCTTCTCGCGAGAATCGCCATGCAGGCCGAGGTCGATATGATCATCCTTGGCGGGGGCGGCCTGAAATACGACGACTACCTCTACTTCCGCGACACCCTCGAGGAAGGCGGCGCGTTATCGCGGACAATCTTCTTTGTCCACACCGCCTCGGATCCCATTGTCGAATGCCTCATGGTGCCGGATATATCGCTGGCGGTGGCCGAAAAATTTGCCCTCAAAGGAAAACGAGTACTGGTCCTGCTCACCGACATGACAAACTTTGCTGATGCAATGAAAGAGATTTCGATTACCATGGAGCAGGTGCCTTCAAACCGGGGATATCCAGGAGACTTGTACAGCCAGCTCGCTTCCCGATATGAAAAAGCCGTCGATTTTGAAGGTCAGGGTTCGATCACTATTCTCGCCGCCACCACTATGCCCGGCGACGACGTGACGCACCCGGTGCCGGATAACACCGGATACATCACCGAGGGGCAGTACTATCTCCGCAACGGACGGATAGAACCCTTCGGTTCACTCTCCCGGCTCAAGCAGTTGGTAAACTCAAAAACACGCTCGGACCATCGCGGGATCATGGACGGCATGATCAAGCTCTACGCCGCATGTCTGGAATCACATGAAAAGCGGTCGATGGGCTTCAGAATGACCGACTGGGACGAAAAACTGATAAAATACGGCGAGATTTTTGAAAAGGATATGATGAGCCTTTCGCTCAACGTACCGCTCGAGCGGGCGCTTGACCGGGGATGGGAGATACTGGCCGAGTGTTTCTCCAAGGAGGAGACGGGACTACGTTCCGAACTACTGAACGAATACTGGCCTGAGTAGATATGGCAAAAATCAAGCTGACAAAAAACGAACTAAAGCGGCAGAAGGATGCACTCAAGCGTTTTGAGCGTTATCTGCCCACTCTGATGTTGAAAAAACAGCAACTGCAGATGGTTATACGACAGGTGGAGGCCGAAGCGCGGGAGAAGCGTCTGGAAAGGGACAACGAATATATCGCCTTGAGGAAGTGGATTGCTGTATATGGTGAAGAAGCCGGTATAGAAGAGAAATTGCACATGCGTGAGCTTGTCACCTCCGATGGGAATATAGCCGGTGTTGATATCCCGGTGTTTGACCGGATCGTTTTCGAAATTGACGAGTATGATCTCATGAGTACGCCGCTGTGGGTGGACAGTGGCATTGAGGCGCTCCGGCATATTATAGAACTGGACGCAGAGCTCCGGATTCTCGAAAAGCAGCTCGACAGATTAAACGATGAGCTCCGCATTACCACCCAGCGGGTCAATCTCTTTGAGAAGGTGAAAATACCGGAGACACGGGAGAATATCAGAAGAATACAAATCTATCTTGGTGATCAGCAAACCGCTGCGGTGGTGAGAGGAAAAATAGCGAAGAGAAACCTCGTTCAGGAAGAACGCGCATGATCGTTAAAATGAAGAAAATAACGCTCCTTACCCTCTCATCGGAACGGGAAAAGGCGCTTGAGCAATTGAGAAAAACCGGGACCATGCACCTCAACTTTGGCGATGAAAGGAACGGTGACCTCGATGAGCTTCTACGTGAGCGTAGTATAGTCGAACGGGCCCTCTTCCTGCTGTCCGGCGCACCGGGCGAGGGTAAGCCTTCGGATATGAACGCAAACGATGTTGTGGCCCGGATCATGGAGATAGAGGAAGAGAAGCGTAAACTCGCCGATGAGCTCGATTTTCTGTA
>CAZHXC010000152.1:5735-7290 GCA_964536145.1 uncultured Spirochaetales bacterium
GAACGGGAACGTGTTGAGCCATGGGGTGATTTTGATCCGGAAGATGTGACCTTTATCAGAGAAAACGGGATTCCGTTCAACCTCTATGTCCTGACCAGGGATGAGTACGAGAACGTTTCCGACCGTAATGACGTATACGTCATTAATGAGGAAAAGACCAGCGTACGGGTCGCCGTTGTAAACGGCGAGATCGAGGGCGCTGTTCCGGTTTCCCTCTTCGAGAGAAGCTTGGGATCGATCGAGGGGCGTATAAACGAGATACACCGCATCCGTGAGGATCTCGATTCCGAGCTCACCGCTTTTGGTCCGCACAGAGATGCTATCGAGAAAAGTCTCCAGGAGCTCGATGAGGCGGTGAGGTTCGAGAGGGCGAAAATCCTGATGGAAGACGATGAAGAGCTCTCGTATATCCAGGGATTTGTCCCCGAACCCAAGGTCGAAACGGTCAGAGCCGCTGCAAAAAGAAACTCCTGGGCTCTGCTGGTGCAGGAACCCGATGAAGAGGACACGGTGCCGGTTCTGCTTAAAAACAAAAAACCTGTCCGCATCATTTCGCCCCTTTTCGACATCTTTGGGACGTTACCCGGGTACCGTGAGTACGACATTAGCCTCTGGTTTCTCCTCTTTTTTACTTTGTTCTTTGCAATGATAATCGGTGACGCCGGGTATGGTGCAATTTTCCTCGGTATCACCCTTGCCGTTGTTCTCAAACGCAAGTCAAAGGGGAAACCGGCCGGCCGGGAGTTGATTCTCTTCACGGTATTGAGCTCCGCGGCGATTGTGTGGGGCGCTTTGAGCGGAACCTGGTTTGGCTCGGAAGCCATAGCTGAGGCGGTGCCCTTCAAATACCTTGTAGTGGAGCCTATTGCCTCTTTCAACCCGAGAAGCAGTGAGACGGTAAAGTACCTCAGTCTGGTTATAGGTGCGGTCCAGATCCTTCTTGCCCACGGTTGGAACTTCATTACTGAAATAAGACGCAAACCGAGGATACGGGCCTTGGCGCAGTTGGGATGGATGGTGCTGATTTTTGGCGCATTTTTCCTCGTGCTCAATCTGGTACTGGACCCGATTAAATACCCGATTCCGCCCTTTGCCATCTATTTGATTGCCGGCGGTCTGGCTTTTGTGGTTCTTTTCTCGGAACAGGAGGGGAAGTTTTTCAAGGGCGTGCTCAAGGGGCTCGGCGGGCTTTTCCCCACCTTTCTCAACAGTATCAGCGCATTTGCGGATGTAATTTCTTATATCAGGCTTTTTGCGGTGGGATTGGCTACCGTAGAGATTGCCAAAGCCTTTAACGCGATGGCCGCTGAGATGGGGTCATCTGTAGTTGGAATAATTGGAGCGATTCTGGTGCTCCTGGTTGGTCACGGGCTAAATTTGGTGATGGGAGCGATGTCGGTGATCGTACACGGAGTACGGCTCAACATGCTCGAGTTTTCCGGGCATCTTGGAATGGAATGGACGGGAGTAGCTTATACTCCTTTTAGCGGTGGAACGGAAGAACCTGCACAAGCAGAAGATCTAAGGAGTAACGAACAATGAATATTGGACTAAT
>CAZHXC010000152.1:7300-7510 GCA_964536145.1 uncultured Spirochaetales bacterium
CCGGAGCCCTCGCGTTGGCGGCTTGCGGCTCGGCGCTTGGAATCGGCACAGCGGGTATGGCGGCTGTTGGAGCCTGGAAGAAATGCTTTGCCGGGAATAAGCCGGCTCCCTTTACGTTGATGATCTTCGTGGGAGCGCCGCTCACCCAGGCTATCTATGGCTTCATTCTCATGAACCGGTTGATCGGCGCCGCCTCGGCCATGGATCCGG
>CAZHXC010000153.1:0-7485 GCA_964536145.1 uncultured Spirochaetales bacterium
GCGTAACGCACGTACTCGCCATCCTGATCAAGACATTCCGCCGCGGTAAGTGCCGGGCGTTCCATGGCCATTTTCCCGCGGCTTGTCGATATGGTGAGCCTGGTTGCGGAGTCTCCGGCCGCGGTGATCTCCCGGGGGCTTCCGCTTACCGCCAACTTGCCCTGCACCATGACAACCACGCGATCTGCGAGTTTCTCGACTTCCGCCATGTCGTGAGACGCGAGTATCACCGTCGTTCCGCGTGCCCGGACCTCATCGATCATCCGGTGGAGCTCCTCCCGGGTTTCCACGTCGAGTCCGGCGGTCGGTTCGTCGAGTATGACCAGCTTCGGGTCGTGCCGGATGCACAGTGCGAGCGAGAGCCTGCGTTGCTGGCCGGTGGATAGCGTACCGTATTGCTTATTGGCAAGGTCGCCCAATCCCAATCGCTCGGCAGTATTCATGTCCGGTTCCAGTCCGCGGTACCGGGCAAAGAAGGTGAGTGCTTCCCGTGGCGTCATCGAGGAGGGGAGCGATTGGGTCTGCAGCTGGATACCGACGGTCTGCATGAGCTTCCTCGAGTCACGCATGGGGTCGAGTCCCATCACTTGGATCCTTCCGGAGTCCGCCCGGCGGACGCCCTCGATGCACTCGAGTGTGGTCGTTTTTCCGGCACCGTTCGGTCCGAGCAGGGCGAAGATCTCCCCCTGTGAGACGGAGAATGAGAGATGGTCCACCGCCGCTGCCATTCCGTAGTACTTGTCCAGCGACTCGACGTTCACGACCGGAAGTGTCACTTCGATCCTCCTTACGAATCGGTTAATGATTTCCGGTGATGGTAAATGACGCAGGTAATTTGTCAAGGGCGCGGGAGTGCGCGGGATTGCACGGTCCCGGCACACGTGGCAGTTCTGAAGCATCATGCACCAACCACTGAAGCGACCCCTCCCGGCCGGCAAGCCAGGCCGCTTTGCAGCACTCCTGTTTGCCGTGAGTATACTGTCCGGCTGCGCCGGCGCTCCTGACTATGACGAGAAACTTGTTGCCGGCGCCGGGAGCGGCTCTGACCGGGAGCGGATACTCAGCCTGCTCAGGTGGCGTATGAAATCGTGCCGTGGGATGGTAGCGCCCGTGGCCTGAAGAGGCGAGCTCGCGGCTCTGGAAGGAACCGTCGTTTCATGCGTGCCCCGTCGATCCGTCGGGGCGTATACTGGAATACGGGAAGCGCGGGAGATGCTCGTCGACAGAAGGTTCGCGCGGCTCAATTTTGAAGCGGTTCTCCGGGGAAAGACGATGTCCGGGGAGTGGTATTTCGGCTACTATATGATGAAAAACCTCCACGGATTCATATCGCCACTCAAAGCGGCGACCGGTTATGAGGGATCACCCGGAGAGAAGGAGCAGGTCATCCTGGTACACGCCGGCGTCTTAAGTTTTTTTGATGCGTACCGGTGAAGGAGATTACATGGAATCGAGAATAGTCTATTTTGAAAAACCGGGGCGGGAGAACACCAATGCGGTGATGGAAATCGCCGGAAAGAGAGCGAAAGAGCTGGAGATACGGACGGTTGAGGTGGCATGGTATCGCGGCTACACCGCGGAAAAGGCGGTACAAGCGCTTGAAGGAACGAACATCATCGTCATCGCCGGGTTTCGTGAAGCGACCGCCAAAAACCTGAGCGAGACCTACTCGGAGGGGGACGAGGAACTGATCAGAAGCAAGGAAATACTCCGCAAGCCGAGAGAGGGGTAGCGGGTAAAGGATTGATCGAATGGATACAAGGCTCAAATGCCTGGCGGTGAGCGGGGTCAATGAATGCCGGTATTGCACCTGGCTGCACACCAAGACGGCCCTCGAAAAGGGGCTTTCACAAGAGGAGATTGATGCCATGCTTTCCGCGGAGTTCGATGACCTCGGCCCGGGCGAGCTTACCGCCGTCCTCTATGCCCAGCACTGGGCCGACACTGACGGAGAGGTGACTACCGAGGGCCGGTCGCGGGTCCTGGATGAGTACGGCCCGCGCCGGACCTCCGAAATCGAAGCGGTAATCCGCGCCGCGTATTTCGGCAACCTCTGCTCGAACACCGTTGTCGCATACAGGGATGCCAAAAACGAAGGCCGGCAGCCACCGGTAAGACGGTTCACCTACGTGTTGGCCGTGCCGATAGCCGGCGCAATCAGGCGAATGTCCGGCTGAGTGCCGCGCGGCTCAGCGGTGTATCTTTGTCTCGTTCTTGGCGTATACGCGCCGGTATGTCTCCTCGTCTACCTCGAGTCCCAAGCCCGGCGCCTCGGCGACGGCGTAGCTGCCGTGTTCAAAGGTGAACTCGTCCTTTTTGTACACGTTCGGCAGGCACCGTTCATCCTCGATAGACAGAAAGCTCTCCGATGCGGCGCCCCAGATCAGCGCGGCCCGGGTGCCAAAGTTCCCGTTGCCAAAACAATGTGGTTCTCCGTGAACGCCGGTCCCGTTGAGTATCTCCTCGATTTCGATCCACCGGAGAAACCCCTGGGAGACGATATCAGGCTGATACCCGTCGATCAGACCTTCACGGACGAGATTCCGGTACACCTCTCCCATCGGATAGTCGTTGTCCACCTCGCCGCACACCACCAGCGCGTCTGAACCGAGCTTTTCCTGCAGTTTCCGTATCTCACGGTAGGCTTTGAGATCCGCCTTAACCATTTCCTCGAGCCAGAAGACCTTTGCAGAAAGCGTTTCCCGCATAAAATCCTCGAGGAGGTCGAGCCGGCCGTCGTAACCGAAATTGGCGTCCACCATGAGCCTGACGTCAGAACCCACCGCCTCCCGGATCGCCTGCACTACTTCGACGTCCCGCCGCATCCCGGCTTCCGGGGTCATCCAGTGGCCTCCCCGCCCGGTCTTTATCTTCATCTGTCTGTAGCCTGCGGTGAACGCCCTTTCCGCCTCAGCAGCAACCTGCCCCGCCCCTCTCTCAGGAAAAGATATGTCCTGGAAGTAGAGTGTCGTGTCGTACGCATCCACACGCTCGCGCTTTTTCCCGCCAAGGAGCTCGATGCACGATACGCCCCGTTCCTGTGCGAGTAGATCGTAGGCCAGAATGCTCATCCACCGGTGTTCCCTGAACACGCCTGCCATTTCCTTGTTTGCTCCGGTGACACATCCGTCAGACACCTCGAGAAGCTCGTCAATCCTGCGCCCTAAAACCGCTTCATAGAGGACACCGATGAGCTCCTGTACCGATTGCCATCCGCGTTTTGCATTGCCGAGCCCCTCAATACCCCCATCGGTACGTGCGCGCACCAGCCATTCGAGCCTTGTGGTGCCAAGATTTTCCATATAGGCGTTCCCCGCGATGTCGTGGGGGTAGTACGCCGGAACCGGTGTTACGGTTATCTCTGTGATTTTCTGTGACGGCATGCCGGATCTCCTTTGATAGGGTGGTTTTGCGCTGCCCTCATGCGGCTCACCGAACGGCCGAACGCCATGTTCGATGCGGGCCGCGGCGTCACCTGGCTCGGGGGTCACACATTCCGTTGCTTTCCCACAGCTGCCTTAACGCGGTGCATTCTTCACCGATTTTGGCAGCACTTGCCTCGCTATGTGTGACGAGTACTTCCAGGGTCCAATCTCCCTGAAAGCCGATATCGGATAACGCTTGCGCCAGTGAGTCCCAATCTATGACCCCACGCCCCGGAACCCAGTGGGAGTCCTCACTGCCGTCGACATCGTGGAGGTGAAGGGCCCACAATCTCTCCGATGCAACCCGGGCTTGTTCCGCCGGGTCAAAGCCGGAGATGCGGGAGTGACCGACATCGAGACAGAGCCCAACGTATTTTGACGGTAAGGAGGCGATAAACGCCCGCAGCTCCTGCATCGTCTCGAGGGGACGGCACTTCATTTTCACACCAGACAGGTTTTCGAGAGCTATCCGTACGCCCGTTTCCTGAGACACCTTCACCAACTCGCTGACCGACTCATGGGCGTGTTCCATCGCCTCGCCAAGGTTTTCCCACGAGTACGGACGGCCCTGAGCGTCCGGCTTGCCGCTAGGGTGGACAATGGCCGTACGCGTTCCCATCTCCGCGCCAAACCTCATCGCTTCTGCGATGCGTCCAACGCTCTCCCTTCTAATAGCGCTGTCCGCGCTCGTCAGGTCTATTCCCTTTATTGGAGTGTGTATAGATGCAGGATCGACGTCGAAGTGTTCCAGGGCGTTCTTGAGTCTGGCAGCTTCATGCAGCGCCGGCCGCTTCCACCGCTCCCCGTCGGCAAGAAGCTCGGTCTTGCGGAACCCCAGTGCTGCCAGCGACTCAATAGCGGTGACAGGATCTCCTGTAATACTGTTACCGCGATCAACCGTGAAGAGGGATTGGCCCAAACCAAACGTAGTCACACTTTGATCCTCTCAACCAAAGAACCGGAGTTTGATCCCTCAACTCTCGTTGGAAGGTGACTCTTCAGCACTTATCAGTTCCTGAACCTTTTGTTGTAGTTCAGGATCCTCCTGCATGATTTGGAATATTGAATTAAACTCGTCCACGGTGAGACCCGCCGTCTGAACCGCCGATACCATCATCTCCTGCATCTGTTGCTGGATGGTGCTGATCTCTTCCATGACATCTGTAAAGGTATCCTGTTCATCCTCAGGTATCGTTTCAATAGATTCCGGATTATTCTGTACGATGCCGTAGATCTCGAAGAACCGTTCGGTGGGAAGTTCCGAATCCTCTATGGTAGTATTAATGACGGCACCTCCTTCGTCCTGAATCATGTTTACCTCCGCGAGCGCCACGGCAAACATCTCCAGGTCCTCCTCTTCCACAGTATCCCGGTTAGGAGCGTTCAACTCCTGTGCGGTAACGGTAAATGAAAGTACAAGAGCCGCTATGACAAGCAGGTTCAATACAATGGCTCGTTTGTTATTTTTCATGCTTAACCTCCTGAAAAATGATATAACAAGTCTACTTGTGTAGCCAGGTTTGTCAACCCGTGGTACCCTTGACGAAACGAAAAAATTAGTAGGATAAAAGGAAACAGCGCATGGAAATACTGCAAAAAGACACTCATATTCCTTACTACCTCCAGATCAAGGAAATCATACGAAAACGGATAACAGATCACCGGTATCCCCCCGGGGCGCCTCTGCCGTCGGAATCCAAATTGTCATTAGAGTTCCAGGTTACCCGAACGACCGTGCGAAAGGCGCTTGAAGAACTGAAGCGCGAAGGCAGGATTCACACTGAGCGTGGGAAAGGCTCCGTGGTCGCACACCCCAAAATTGACCAGAGTCTCTTACGGTTTTACCGTTTTGGCCGTGAAATCGGATTCACCGGAGCTTCCGCTTCATCACGGCTCATTGAAATCAAAGCGGTGACCTGTCCACCTTCCGTAGCCAGGATTCTCACTGAGGAAGGAAAAAACCCGGAAAACGTTTCTGATACGCAGGAGGTTGTTCCGATGCGTTGCATTTCATTCAACCGGGTCTATTCAGTGGCTCGTCTCCGGTTTGTTCAGGATATACCTCTGATCCTCGAGTTTGCGTATATCCCTTGTGCCCTTGCTCCAAACCTTGAACAACAAGCGCAGGACATGACCGAGGATTCGCTCTACAACATTTTGGAAACAAAATATGCGGTACGGATCGGAAAGGCAAAGGAGTATCTGCAGCCCAAGACAGCCAATGAGTACGAGGCGGAGCTTCTACATATTCAGCCCGGGGCGGCGATTTTTGAAACAGAACGCATTACCATGGATACAACCGGGCAGATCATTGAAGTCCGCCGCAGCTCCATTCGAGGTGACAAGTTCAGATTCACAACGGAGCTGTTATAGGGTACCTCGAAAAACCCACATTTTGTGCGAGCGTCAAGAATGCAAGTCATTATACAATAGTCCGTCGCCTCACTCCCCGGCTTGAATGTCTTACTTCACGCCGGCCGGAAACGGCACACCCATCTCTTTCAGAATAGCCGGTATGGCCTTCTTCTCCTCTTCGGTGAACTGGCGTAGCGGCCGGGTGACGGTGTCATGATCGATGATGCCCATGGTTTTGAGTGCGGCCTTCATCCCCGCAAACATGGCCGCCTGTTGGCTGCCGCCCCGGGCAAGTCCGGCCAACTTGCTCATCAGATCGAGCTTCATGTCCCACTTTCGTGCTTCTTCGGCGTCGCCGCGCTCACCGGCCTCCCAGGCCTTGACCGTGGCCTCGGGCATGACGTTGGCGGTGCCCGCCACTGCTCCGTGTACACCCACGTTCTTGCAGCTGCTGATCCGCATCCGGGTACCCAGGACGATCCGGAGGTCTATGTTCTCTCTGTCACAAAGCATCACCAATTGAGCGAGGAGCTCGCCTGCACCGGAGCTATCCTTGATACCAATTACGGTGCCCTCTTTGGCAAGCTGTGCGGTTACCGTCGGCGGGACGGCGACCTTTACCGTTTGCGGGATGCTGTAGACAAAGAGAGGCAGATCCACCTTCTCCCGAATGTATCGATAGTGAGCCAACAGCTCGTCGGGGCTGTTGGAGTAATAATACGGTGGGGTTGCCGCAACGGCGTCCACGCCCGCGTCCTTGATGGCCAGACCCATGTCGACCGTTCGTTCGGTGCCGGCATCCGCGATACACGCGATTACCGGAACCCGCCCGGCCGCCGCCTCCGCGATGGTCTCGATGGCGATAACACGTTCCATGTCCCTCATGGTGGCGAACTCACCGGTAGTCCCGGTGGCCCAGATACCATGAATACCGTTGTCGATCATGTAGTTGACCAGTCTGGTCAGTGAGGCCCGGTCCACCCGTTCGTCCGGTGTGAAGGGGGTCAGGATGGGCGGGATAATACCGCGATACTTCTCGTTACCCATGAATTGATGTCTCCTTTACTCATATCCTGATTAGCAATTTCTTATTTATTATAGACGTCCGTGTAGGCTAACGGAAGGGCTCTCCGGACAAAGCGCTGCGTTGCTCGTGGCGCCGCGTAGTCTGCAGGACCCGTTTGCCCTTCCAGGTAGGTTTTACTACATTATCCCGATGACCTGGCTCAACCATTCGGTCCAAATCGGAAGGTTCTCGGTTCCGGTCTGGCTGCTTGCCTCCCTGGCGGCTTTGGCCGGAACGTATGTTGTGATACGCATGCTGTTTCGCAGGGACAAGACCACACGAACGGCGATTTTCGATATCGTTTTCAATACCTTTTTCTTCTTTTTTATTGCATGGAAGCTGAGTCCGTTAGTGTTTCAGTTTTCGCAAGTTCTTGCGCAACCGTCGGCACTACTCTTTCTGCCTGGTGGAGCCGCAGGCGGTATTGCAGGTGCGGCTGCTGCCGTGATCTATCTCACTATCAAGCTCCTGCGAAACCGCCCGGTCGGCAGGAAGATTGGTCATGGCCTTGCCGTTTCCGCTGTGGTTTTTGCCGCCGTTTTTTTCCTTACCGGAGGCGTGGCAGGTTTGCAGCAGCGTTCATCCCGGGCGCAGGCGCCTGAGTTCGAATTGACCGCTCTCGACGGTGAGTCATACCTC
>CAZHXC010000154.1:0-2208 GCA_964536145.1 uncultured Spirochaetales bacterium
CGAGGAAGACGAAAGATTCCGAGTATGTCACTATGAAAATCAACAAGAAGTTGGCGGTGCCTGATTCAGAAATAGAACTCACCGCAATACGCTCGAGTGGGCCCGGTGGGCAGAACGTCAACAAAGTGGCCTCGGCAATACAGCTCAGATTTGACATTCCCGCATCATCGCTGCCGGAGCAGGTACGCGAGTCTCTGCTCTCCATGAATGACAAACGTATCTCGTCAGACGGCGTTTTAATAATCAAAGCACAGCGACACAGAACCCAGGAGCGCAACAGGCAGGATGCCTTGGAGAGGTTCCGCGGGATCATCAACAGGGCGACCCGGAGAAAGAAACCCAGAAAAGCGACCCGGCCTTCAAAGGCGGCCAAACAGCGGCGGCTTGATGAAAAGAAACGCCGCTCGCAAATAAAGGAAAAACGGAAGCGTATAGAGCCGGATTGAAAAGCGGACGGCAAGTCTCCTGCAAGAGGCACGGCCACCGGGGAGTTCGCGGCGAGACCTGCCGGCCGTGCTAACTCGAATAGATCTCGTAGAGATAATCACGGCTGTAGAGAACGTCTTCCAAAGGGTCATCCGTCGGGGCAAGCTCGAAGAGCAAATCGCCGGTGTACCCGCCTTCTTCCAGCCGACGCAGAAGCGATCGGAAGTCTACGTAGCCGTCGCCGAGACGCGAAAGCGCGCCGCTGCTGCCCGTCTGTTTCAAATGCACCGATGCGAGCTCATCCGCCCGCACTTTTTGCCAGAAATCCTCGGTGTTGCCGAGCTCCTTCCCGTCGGGCAGATAGTTATTTGCTTCATCATACGCGAGCGGCACACCACCGGCCCCCGCCAGGTCGAGAATCAGTGAAGCGGGGTACCGGGCGTTCTCAACAGTCAGTGTTGCTCGGCCGTCCGGCAACACATCGCGGTAGCGTCGCAGATTTCCCACCGCTGTCTCCGTATCAATGCTGTCAAGATGGACAAGCGACACAAGCCGCACGCGGGGCCGCTGTGGATTCAACAGATACGCCAGTCTGAACGCGGTAGCGATGCGCCGGTTATCCGCCGCGTGGTCAGGGGAGTCGGCCATCCACGGGAAAGCCATCGCGAAGCTGTACACCGCTCCGGCGGTCTCGCTGATGAACTCCTGTGCCGCGGACAACACATCGGTGTCGGCATTTTGAGCGCATTCACGCCTGCCGGCTCCATTGTGGCAGTGGAGGCCCTCGTTGCGGCGGCGGTGTACACGAATGGCCCGAACGGGCTCGCCGTGGAGGCTGTCGCAGATCTCACACCATCGGTATAGATCGTGGTGCCACATTATGCCTTCCAAGTCGCTTATCAATTCGCCGAACGCGGAATTACGGAGGTAGTCACCGTCCCGGATCTCTATCTGCTTCAAGCCGGCCCTGCAGTGCCGGTCAACCAGCTCCTCAAACCGGGTTCCTGAGTCTAAAACCTTTCTCCAACTGTTGCTTACAACGCCAAGTTTTTCAAACATACGCCCCTCATGCGGTCGTTTGCGTTATAGCACATATACGGTGATGAGAGAACTGAGGCTGTCCCGCAACCATAATCCCTCGAAATCGTGGTTGTTCCGCCGTTGCGTATAGTGCTTCCACGTTTAAAGCAACGCTACATGTAGCGCTATGAAGCGGTCAAGTGTCACGAGCCGAGATTGCGGGACAACCACAATTGTTGAATCTGAAAAAAGCGTCGGCCGCCCTGCTCGCGCTACGCAACCCGCTTCGCGCGCTCCCGCAGAAACGCTCTGAGGGTCTTTCCCGCCGGCTCTTTGAACCAACGGGTATGCGCAAGAACAAACACCTCATAACCCCAGCTTCCGCGCGTTTCGTTCCCCTCGACACCCCAGTAGTAATCGATACCGCTCAAGGCAAAATCGAGCTGCACCATGGGAAGCAGATCCGGAAGCGCGTGATACTCCTCCGCACTCAACGACTGCACAGACTCATATCCCTGCAGAAAAGCTTCGATCTGATCGTAACGGACCGCGCTGTGGTCACCGTCCAGGATCGAGAGCCACAGGAGTGTGTTCCGCTCTATGCCGACGGCTACATCGTAGAGACGATAGGTGTAATCACTGACATGAAAATCGATGACCGATGAAACCTCATCCCCCGAGTAGAAAAGGTTGTTCGCCTGCCAGTCCGAGTGGGTGTACCAGCGCGGAAGTGAAGCGAGCTGCGGGTAGAGCTCCCGGTGA
>CAZHXC010000154.1:2218-7468 GCA_964536145.1 uncultured Spirochaetales bacterium
CTTCATAGGTTTCGCCGATTTCACGCCGCCACGGCCGCCGGCTCAGGAACTCAGCCAGCGCCGGCCGGTCTTCAAGGCTCTTCTCGATTGACCCGATGAGGTCAGGCGACCCTACGAGCTCGAACTGCCCGGTCATCGGGTGATGCGGCCGCGGCGTGCACACCGGGAAATCGGCGGCCGCCTGATGCAGACGCGCCAAAGCGGCGCCGGCGCTCTCAGCATGAATCAGCGAAAGAAACGGCGACCAGGTATGGCGGTCGCCGTACACGTCCTCCCCTTCGGCGACCTCCTGGATCTCGTAGACCTGTCCGTTCATAACGGTGACCGTTTCTCCGTGGTTGTTAGCAAACACTCCGGGTGTCGGATACCCGCGGGAGCGCAGGTGATTGATAAAGAGGTGCTCACGCTCGATGTCCTCAACGCTCCGCGCGCTCGGGTGCTGCCGCTTTACGAACACCTCTCCGGTTCCGGTTTCCACGATGGAGGCGGCGCTCAATGGCCGCTTGCTCACCGTAAGCCGCTTTCTGTGCTCGCCGATGTCAGGGTAGCGGCCAAACAGTTCATCAAGCTCACCGGCTTCCAGCGGCGGCCAGTAAGGCTCTACTACTTTCAGATCTTCATCGGAGCTGCGGACCTTCCGCTCCTGTGATTGCTGCTTCCCGCCGGATTCTTCTGAAGCGCTCATGAGAGAAGCTCGTCCCCGTAGGAACCCGAAAGCGGGTCAAGCGAATGAATCAAACCCACATCCTTCAAAAATTGCGCATACCCTTCCATGTACTTGTGGGTGTGTCTCCCCCACTCCGGCTTGCCGCCCCAGGTTGGCGAGGTTACCTCGAGCGCATCTATCAGGAGCCCGGGGGTGAAATACGGCGCTGCGCGCAGGAGCACCTTCATCCCGGCATCGATATCGGCCTGTACATCGGCAAAACCCCTCTTTGTCGCCTCCAGGAAATTGCGCACGAGCACCGGATTCCGTTCGACAAGACTCTCACGGGTAATGAGAAGCATGGCGTGGAACCGGGGAGAACCGATATCCTCGGTCTTGATCACCACCGGATCTATGCCCGCCGCCCTTCCCAACGGCGCCTCCCACGCCCAGAGCGTGCCAAGGGTGGCATCGACATCACCGGCGGCGATATCAGTCGGCAGCGGCTCGGGAGGAAAGTACTCTACCGGTATCACGCGCTCCGGGTCTCCTCCGTCCTTCTCCACGAGATGGCGTAGCAGGGCCAACAGCCGCGGAGATCTGGGTATCCCTACCCGTTTTCCCACGAGATCCTTAGGTCTTTCGATGTTTCGATCAGGCAGGCTCATGAGCGCTTCCAGCGGGCCGCGGTTCAGCGCCGCAACCGAGCGTACTTTCACTCCAAGCTCGCGCTGTACGAGAAGCCGGTTTGTATAGTTGACGGCAAACTCGCCTTCGGCATGGGCGACCCGCGCGATGGAATCGCCCCGGAACGGATCGCTTATGAAAATCTCTACATCCAATCCATGATCGAGATAGTAGCCCCGTTCCCTCGCCAGATAGAAGCCGGCGTTGTTGGACCAGGGGTGATAGTAGTCGAGGTGCAATTTAACGGTTGACACAAGATTCTCCTTTTTCTGTATTTGCGGACGCCACACGCCCGGTGATGATTCGTTTGTGATCCGGGTCCCGGGACGGCAACGAAGCCACCAAACGTCTGGTGTACGGATGATCCGGGGCGTTCAGGAGCGTCTGCGGAGGGCCGGTTTCCACAATCCTCCCATTTTGCAGGATAGACACTTTTCCGGCCAGAGCCGAAGCCACTTTCATATCATGGGTGATGAGCAGAAACGCCGTACCGTGTCTCTCCTGATAGCCCCGCAAAAGCTTCAATATTCGACCCTTGAGCATGGTATCCACAGCCGAGGTGGGCTCGTCAAGCACTACCAGACGCGGAAGTGGCGCGAAGGCTCTCGCAAGCGCTACACGCTGCCGTTCGCCGCCCGAAAGCTCCCGGGGTTTGCGGTTCAAAAGCTCCGCTGAAAGCTCCATCTCCTCGAGCAGATCGTTCAGACGCGGCTCGGATTTTTCCCGCGACAGATCTGCAAGCGCGAGAGCGTCCTGCAGGACCCTGCGGACCGGAAGATGACGGGGCAATGAGGCATCGGGATCCTGAAACACCATCTGCAGGGATCTACGCCAGCTACGGTGGAGCTCACCCCGGTAAGCGCCAAAGGGCCTGCCGTCAAGATACGCCTCTCCGTTTTCAGGCTTCAACAGTCCCACCGCTACCCGGCCGATAGTGGTCTTACCCGAGCCCGACTCCCCCACGAGAGCCAACGCTTCTCCGGGCTCAATTGAGAGCGAAATATCCTCGACTACCCGGATATACGGATGGTGAAACGATACACCAATATTCTCAAGCTTCAGCATGCAGCTCGTCTCCTGATTCAAGAAGCTTCCGGGTAACCTCATGCCGGGGAGATTTCAAAACCTCCGTGACGGAGCCTTCCTCCACGCACGCGCCGTCGTGCAGTACCATTACACGGTCAGCCATCTCCGCGGCCAACGCTATGTCATGAGTAATCAGCAACAGAGCCGTGCCGCTCGACCGCACCCATGAGAACATCAGGCGCATGATATCCGCCTGTTTTGTTATATCGAGCGCCGATGTGGGCTCATCGGCAACGAGAAGATCCGGCTCGACCGCTACCGCCCTCGCAAGCGCCACCCGCTGCGCCTGTCCGCCGCTCAACGTGTGGGCAAAACCCCTGCCGGCCTCTCCGGACAAGCCCATCTCCTGTAAGAGCGAGGCCGCCCGCTCCCGGGCCTGAGGACGAGAAAATCCGCGAGCCATCAGCACGTCACGGACCTGCACATCCGCGCGGAGCAGCGGATGGAGCGACGCAGTCGCCTCCTGCTGCACAAAAGCAGGACGAACGGGCCTGCATATCCACTGTGCTCGAGACCGGGTATTGGCAGGTAGCGTACCAAGCACCGCCTTCCCGAGCGTCGTCTTCCCGCTTCCGCTCGCACCGAGAACCGCCAGGATTCCCCCGGGCCATACGACCAGGTCGACGCCTTTGAGGGTATCTCCGGCGTAGTCCTGGTCAACCGATGGGCCGCCAAAGGCGTCACGGTCAAGCCTCATGCTGAATCTTCTGCCGCTCTTGCTGTAGCTCACCTGCAAGTCCTTTACCTCAACCACAGGCCGGTTTTCCGGTCGCAACATATCAGCCGGCATCGGCGAGTTCCTTTGCACGGGGGTCCAGTCCTGCAAGCTTGAGCAGCCAGTCTCCGAGTCTGTAAAACGAGAGTGTTGCAGCGATGAGAACGAGGCTCGGGAACAACCCGGTCCACCAGACACCAATCATGATATCCGAAGTACCTTGCCGTATCATGTCTCCCAATTCCGCCTGCGGCAGCGGTACACCAAGCCCCAGAAAACCGAGACCCGCCACGAGGATGACGGCAAATCCGGCCTGCGAAGGAATATAGGCTAACGCTGAAGTAAGGCTCGATGGAAGCACGTAGAGAATAATAGTCTTCGGCCACGAGACCCCTGAGATACGGGCGGCGTCAACCAGCGGCGAGCGCCGCTTTGCGAGCAACTCCGCCCGGACCAGCCGGGCATATATCGGTATATTGAGAAGAACGATCACTCCGATGAGATTGAAAACTCCGGGTCCGAGGGCCGTCAGAACCAGAAGACCGAGAAGAAGTGCCGGAATTGCCTGAAAAATCTCGAGAAATCGCATACCGACAAAATCGACGCTTTCATGGCTAAAACCGAGAATTGTCCCGACAATCAGCCCGGCCCAAAAAGCGAGCAATACCGATGAGGCGACAATCAGGAGGTCAAAACGCGCGGCGGCAATCAGACGCGCAGCAACATCACGTCCAAGGCTGTCGGTGCCAAGCCAGTGTTCCTTCCCGGGAGGCTCGAGGACCTGCGGCGAGGTGCGGTTTGGATCGCGGAGAGGGCCGATCACCAGAACAAGCAGTAGTGATATCAGTATCACCGCATAGAGAACCGTGCGGACGGTCCGGCTCATAGGTTTCACCATCCCGGGCTCCTCGCGGGAATTCGGGTACGCGGGTCTACCAGCCAGGTGATTGAATCCACCAGAAAAAAACCGATCACATACACCAGGGTTGCCGCCAGCACAAATCCCTGAATCGCAGGGTAGTCTCCCCGCTGTATCGCCTCAACCGCGTAGGAGCCGACGCCGTTCCAACCGAAAATCCGTTCCACCAGCACCGCGCCTGAAAGGAGGTATCCCACTGTTGATGCAAGCAGATGCAGCGAAGGCAAACTTGCCAAAGGAAGGATATAACGTCCCCACAATCTGACCCGCCGCACCCCGGCCAAGCGGGCCGCCTGGACCCCGTCTGAAGCCAACGCAGATGCTATCGAAGGGCGCAGGATCCGCAGAAGCGGGGCGAGGGTCGGTAACGCCAACGAGATTGTCGGCAGCACCAGGTGGGCCGCCGCGGATGCCAGCGCCCGCCACTGTCCGGAGAGAAGCGAGTCTAGAACGAGAAAGCCGGTGATCTCTTTGGGAGGAGAGAGAAAAAGGTCCAGCCTGCCCAGGGGGGCGGGCGCTATCGGCACGAGCAGAAAAAACACGATCACCAGCAACACCCCGATCAGGAACGAAGGAAGCGCCACGCCGGCTACGGAGAGCGCAGCTCCAAGCCTGTCAAAAAAACCGCCGGGTTTGCGTGCACCGGGTATTGCGACTGCTCCCGCCACAATCACCGAGAGAACGAGCGCCGTCAGGATCAACTCGAGACTCGCCGGCAAACGGGCGGCAAGCTCATCGAGGACCGGCTGCCGGCTGATCAGAGACTCGCCAAAATCACCCCTGAGAAGATCAGAAAGATAGATCCCGTATTGGCGGTAAAGCGGGAGATCGAGGCCGAGACGCTGCCGGGTAGCCTCCAGAATCTCCGGGTCGCCTACCGGTCCGCTTGCCAACGCAGAGGCCTCTCCCGGAAGAACCCGCCCGATAAGAAACACCAGGCTCACGACTCCCCAGATCACGAAAAGCGAGCTCAACAGACGTCTGATAATCCTCAAGCCACCCGACATATAACCGCCCTATTCAGCAATACGATTTGGTCGTCACTATGTGGTTCGCCAATGGCTGCCGCCGCCTTATTCGTCAATCGACCGCGGCCGCCGTCTTGAATCAGCGCCGCAGATCCTGATACCGGGTATTCGTGTCTTTGTAGAGAACGTATCCCTCCACATCGTCACCGGTAACCAGGATGAAGTTATT
>CAZHXC010000155.1:0-7429 GCA_964536145.1 uncultured Spirochaetales bacterium
CGAGAATTGCGGTCTCTTTTCACAACACAGGTTTGTGGTGTTGAACCAGGTGCACGATGTGAAAAAGAAGGCGGATGTGGACGCCATTGCCGGCTACTGCTCCAAACCTGTTGAAGACGCAACCCTGGTGATGATTTCCGACAATTACTCCAATAGTATCGCAAAACGTCTGCGGGATGCGGTTCCTAAGGAGAATACAAAGATTTTTTTTGAGCTGTTCGAAGACAGAAAACGATCGTGGATCATCGAATACTTCAAAAAAGCCGGGATGGGAATCGAGATGGAGGCGGTCAACCTCCTTCTCGAACTCGTTGAGAACGATACGCGGGACCTGAAGCGCGAATGCGAACGGCTGGTGCTTTTCATGGATGGTGCGCAAAAAGTCACCGCCGATAATGTGGATGAGCTTATCTATCACAGCAAGGAAGAAAGCGTCTTCACGCTGTTCGATCATATTGCAGTTGGAGATTTTGCCGGATGTTTGGAGGTACTCCAAAACCTTTGCCTCTCCGGAAACGCAGAACCGGCGCAGATTCTTGGCGGATTGACATGGCAATTCAAACGTCTCGCTCTACTGAGGAGTCTCCTTGATAGCCGGTTTGGAAGCGACGAGGCGCTCAAGAAAGCAGGTATCCGGGGAAAGAAAAACGGCAGGACCTACATGCAGGCTTGTGGTAATTACCCGGCAGATGAGATAGAAGGAATTCTCGCGTTGATCTCGGATTACGAAGAGGAGTTCAGGTCCGGCGCCGCGGAGCTTCAGGAGATTGGCCTTCAGCTGTTTCTCTATGACACCGTGGCAAAGAAGGGTCGTCGGAGCACCTTTGCAGGAAGCTGAAGACACTCAATCAAAACTGTAGCTCGGCCACAACCGCAAAGTGATCGGATGGATGGGTTTCGTAGGTGGATTCGTCGAGAGCTATCTTCGCTTCAAGAGCCTGCACCGCCTCTCCCTTGTAGAATATGTAATCAACCCGGGTTCTGCACGGCTGTTCACCTGATTCTTCATCGTAAAAATATTCCATAATATTCGTGTTGCGGGTCCCATCGCGGGTAAACCCCTCGCAGCTGCCCACATCCCAAACATCTTCAAACCCGTAATCGAGCAGCTTCCGGATTTCCTCGGATTCCGGCAACGCGTGCAGGCTGCCCATGAGCACCGCCGGGCCGTCGCCGGCAACCTCGGTTACAAACCCAAGCGTCTTTTCGGCCTCTTCAAGTCTCCTGCGGTGTCCCTCCACAGCATCCTCGACCCTGCCGAGCAGCTCGGGTCCGTTCAGATAATCATCGGAATAGAGCTCAACCAGGCTCTTCAGCCGCGTATCGTTTGCAAACTCGGATTGATGCCACATGGTGCTGAACAGGTACACCACCTGCTCGCCAACGGTGATTTTTCCCGCCAGCACCCGCTGGGCGTCCATGACGTGAAAGGAGGCAAAATTGCCGGCGTACCCGCCCGATATGCCCCGGCTTCCACCGGGTTCCAGGTTGAGGTATTCTTTTGCGAGAATCACGTGGCCTTCCCGCACATTTATCGGAAAACCCGCCTGACCGAGCCGTACCCCGCCAAAGCGCACAGCGTATAGATAATCGTATCCGAGATCTCTCGAGAGTTTTTTGGCATAACCCGGAAGCATATTCGCCTCGTTTATGCTGATTACATCGGCATCGAGTTCCTTTAGCGCATTTACGAGCAGCCCGTATCTGAAAAGGCGCTCCTCCTTGCTCTCGTAGGCGCCTGACTTGAACGTTCCCTCATAGGTCAGACCGGACCAGGCGTTTATTGTGACAAATCTGAGAGTCTTCTCCGCGAACGCGGAAGAGACCATCGTCAGGAGAAGAACCAACAGCATTACCGCCTTCTTCATCTTCGATCTCCTCACCGCCATTACGCCCTCCTCTCGCTATTGTGCCCGGGCTGCCGGGACATCGAAAACTCTACCTGAATCAAAGAATGCAGGATGTAGAGCGCCCATGCGTAAAGTTATAATCTATAGAATTTTATGATGCAAGCGTGCCGCGGGCAAAGATCAACCGGCCAACTCCCGGATATTACGCAGCATCTGCCCGGCTTTCTCCTCACCCACCTTGATAACCTGAGAGATCTCCTCAGGAGTTGCCTCGGCCATTTTGCCGAGCGAGCCGAACGCCTGCATGAGCTTCTTCCCCCGTGTTTCACCTATCCCCGGAATATCGGTGAGCCGGCTGATCCTCAAGTCCTTCTCCCTGAGGCTCTTGTTGAAGGCCGTTGCAAACCTGTGGGATTCATCACGAACCCGCTGCAGCACCTTTAAGCCGGCCGATGTTTCAGGAAGGGTGAAAGGCTCGCTGTGACCGGGAAGAAATATCTCCTCCTCCTTTTTTGCCAGCCCGGCTACGGCTACACCATCGAGACCAAGCGTGGAGAGAATCCCGGAGGCAGCGCTTACCTGTCCCTTTCCACCATCGACCAAGACCAGATCGGGCAACTCCAGTTCTTCGTTGACGATTCTCGTATACCGCCGCGCAATTACCTCACGCATTGCCTCGTAATCGTCTATTTTTCCTTCCAGCGTCTTGATGAGAAATTTCCTGTAATTCGCCTTGTCCGGTATGCCGTCGTAGAAGGAAACCATCGACGCCACCGGATGTTTTCCTGAAAGCTGGGAGATATCAAACCCTTCGATCCGCCGGGGAGGCTCTTGGAGATTCAGCACAACCTTCAGCTCTTCGATCGCTTCGATATTTCTTCTCGCGCGCATCCGAATATCGAGATCAAGAAGCCCGTTTTCTCTTGCCATGCCAAGAATCGAGGCGTGCCGCCCACGTTTCGGTACCTTCACCTCAACCCGCTTGCCCCGCTCGCGCTCAAAGTAGATCCGTATCAGCTCCGTATCAAAAAGCTCGGTTACATAGAGCTTATCCGGGGGCGCCTTGTTCCCCGAGTAATACTGGATAATGAACTGGTGCATGGCCTCTTCCGCATCGCTGAAAACCTCAGTCCGGAAGAGGTCCCGTCCGAGGAGTTTGCCTCCCCGCATCTGAAAAACCACAAAGGTGCACATCTGATCGCGTTCCACGGCAACGAGATAGTCGCGATCCTCGGTGTCGAAATCCTGCACCCCCTGATCTTCGCTTACTGAGTGTAATGCCGATATTGCGTCTCTGTATTTGGCCGCCTGTTCAAACTCGAGCTTCTCGGCCGCCTGCTTCATGGAGGCTCGAAAGTCCCGGATGAGCGGTTCCACTTTGCCCGAGAGCATCTTGCGGATATTGTCGACGGTTTTATTGTACTCGGCCTTGTCTACCATACCCGCGCACGGTGCCTGACATCGACCTATGTGGTAGTAGAGACACGGGTGCTCCCGCTTTTTCAGCGGGCCTTTGCATTTGCGCAGGGGAAAGAGTTGTTCAATGAGCTCGAGATAGGCATCGAGTTTGTGGACATCCGGGTACGGTCCGTAGTACTCAGAACCGTCGTTTATGATTCTCCTCGTCCGGAATACCCGCGGAAAATCCTCAGCGGTAATGCGGATGACCGGATACGACTTGCCGTCTTTCAGATTTATGTTGAACCGCGGTTGCCACTGTTTGATGAGATTATTCTCGAGAACAAGGGCCTCATAGCCGTTTCTTGTCGTGATGGTCTCGAGATCTGAGACATTTGAGATCAACACGCGGGTTTTCACGTCTTTGTTTCCGGTGAAATACGAGCCTACCCTTTTCCTGAGGCTGGAGGCCTTGCCGACATAGAGAATCCTACCGGCCTTGTCTTTCATGAGGTAGACGCCGGGGGCGTCGGGCAGATGTCGGATCTGTTCAAACAGCGTGTTTACCGGCAAATTCGATGTGCCCTCCTGTTTCTGCCGATAATATACTGATGGATAATTCGCAAGTCAGTCATCTCTCTGGTATAGTGTACCCAAGAAATATGAAAAAGCACATGCTCCTTATCCTTGTCTTCTTCCTATACCTGGCGCCGCTCTCCGGTCTTGAAAACCGTATCGCAATGGGAGTCGAGGATAACTGGAACGCCCTCTCGGCCGTTGAAGGTGTCCGATTCGTGGAGGGGAAGCGTGGTTATACCGATATCGTGCTGCAAGACGGTGAGTATGAATACAATGCGGATACGGACCTGCTGCTCCATTTCAACGACACAAGCGTCGAAGGAGCGTATGTACAAACCCAAAACCGGCCGGAGATCACAAAGAAGTTGAGCCGGCTTGGATCAGGATCAGCAGTTTTCTACGGTCATCAGGAAGGCGTGAGTTTTCGTCCGGAACCGGGGGCGATGTTTTTTCCCGGTACTTCGTGGGGAGATTTCACGATAGAGTTCTGGCTCTACCCGGCAACTCTCGACGAGGGAAGCATGGTCGTATCGTGGGACGGTTCGCGTTTTTCCGGAGAGACTATCATTCCACAAAATGCGCGTTGCGGTATTGTAGACGGGGTCCTGGTCTGGCGATTTGAGAACATCTTTGTTCCTCCGGACTATGGCGAATCAACGGTGGAGCTCGAGGGGCGCCGGCCGCTTGTACCAAAGCGGTGGGGGCATCATCTCCTGCGTTACGACAGCACCACCAATATGCTCGAATACCTGGTAAACGGCGTGCCCGAGGCGATAACCCATGCCACGAGCACGGGCAGGGAAACCGGTATTCCGTATATTCCTTTCACCGGTGAGGACATAGAAAACGTCCTCTCTATCGGTGACGCTTACAACGGACTGCTGGACGAAATGCGCTTCTCGAGAGTATTTGTGCAGAGCCCGCAGATCGAGACCTTCACTCAGGAAGTCGGGTCGGTGGTAACCAGGGTCTTCGATCTTGGATACTCAAACTCGCACCTCACCCGCATACATGTTGAGGATCAAACGCCCGGAGAAACCGGAATACGGTTTTTCTACCGTCTTGGCGAGACTATCGTATCGGTAAGCAGAATCGCCGGAGATTGGAATCTCTTTGATCCGGGGACGCGGTTTGACGCCGGTACCAGAGGTCGGTATCTGCAGCTCCGTGCCGAACTCTATCCCGACGGTACCGGCGAAGTGAGCCCGCGGTTATCCACCATCGATATCTACTATGAACCCGACCTTCCGCCGCATCCGCCGGGCTGGATAGAAGTTACTCCCGGAAACGAAACGTTGAGAGTCCGTTGGCAGGCAGCCACGGATAGCGATGTTGCCGGTTATCTTGTATACTACGGCGACAGGCCGGGACGCTATTTCGGCACCGGAAGCACCACCGGACAGTCACCTGTCGATACAGGCAATTCGACGGAGATCGTGCTCGAAGGTTTGGAGAACGGCAGACTCTACTACATCGCCGTTGTCTCCTACGATTCCAGTGATCCTCCGCACAGAAGTTACTTTTCGGAGGAGGCGGCCGCCCGGCCCACCGGTATGAAATAACTGCAATGGACGTAGAAGCACTGCTCAAACGCGCCGCCGACTCGATGAAGGCAAGAGATTTCGAGGCGGCAAAGAAACTCACTGAAGAGGCGCTACGGACTCAAGGTGATAATCCGCTTTCACTTCTTCTATACGGCAACATTCTGTTGCGGTTGAACGATATCGATGGGGCAATCAAGGCATTCACCGCGTCAATGAAGGCCCAGCCGCAGAGCCCGGAGGCCTACAACAATCTCGCCGTCGCGTACAGACAGCGCGGAGACCTGCAGAACGGGTTGAAGGCGCTGAGAAAGGCGCAGCAACTTTCCCCGGATCGTGCGGACATCTGTTACAACCTGGCAAATTTCCTGAAATCCGCCGGAAAGCCGGATCAGGCCAAGGCGTGGTACGAGCGTGCGATCACCAGGAATCCGGAGTTTGTCCTCGCGTACAACAATCTGGGGAATCTCTACGAAGAGATGGGTGACCATGCAAAGGCGGCGGAGCTGTTTCAGCGAGGGCTCCGCGTGGACGATGGACACCCCTCTCTCAGGTATAACTATGGAGTTGCCCTCGCAGCGCTTGGCGATGCTCAGCATGCAGTTGAGCAGTATCAGCGGGCGTTAAAGTCCCGTCCCAACTGGTCCGAAAGCCTCAACAATCTTGGAATAGAGCTCCAAAAAACGGGAAACGACCGTGAATCCTTCAAAGTTTTTGAGAACATACTCAAAGTTGACCCGGCCAACCTGAAGGCGCGAAACAATCTGGCGGTATTGCTCACAAACCGCGGAGATCTTGAACGAGCGGAAAGTCTACTCAAAGAGGCGTTGCAGAGCAATCCTGATTACCAAAAAGCCGCTTTGAATCTGGGGCATCTCTATGAAGAGACCGGTGACTACGATAAGGCTGAGTCCCAACTTCTTTCACTGCTTGAAAAGGATCCAAAAAACATCCAGGCAAAGTATCAGTACGCCTGCGTCCTCATACAATCTCACAGGCTGCGCGAGGCGTCCCGGCAACTGAAACAGCTGCTCAGGTCCAATCCGGAATATACCGATGCGCTTGTTGCCATGGGAAACCTGCTTTTGCGCGCGGGAAAACCGGACAGGGCAATCTCATATCTCGACAAGGCGCTTGCACTCAATCCCGATCAACTTGACGCGCGCATATTCAAAGCTCAGGCATTCAGGGACAAAGGCAGGATAGAGCAGGCAATTGCGGAGCTGAGTGATGCCTTAAAGCTCGACCGCAAACACCGCGATGCCCGGCTGTTGCTCGCCGAGCTTTATCTGAAGAGCAATCTCTATGGTGAAGCCCGCTCAATACTCGAAGAGTTGCTCCTCGAGTATCCCGCCGATCAGAACATACTCTCAGCGGCAATCAGAACCTACAACGCGATGGGTGATCAGGAACGCGCCATCAAAGTAGCCGAAACACTGGTAAATATTCAGAACGAGCGCGGCGGAGAAAACGATCTGGACAACCTGCAGAACACACTCCAGCTCTACGAACAGGTAGTGAACGAGTATGCGCAGGAGTATGAAGAGGTCTGGGAGCGCAACCTAAACGCGTTGGTTTCAACGGCAGGGCGCTCGCTCGAAGAGGACGGCCGCCGGGAAGAGGAGAGCCTCGTCTTCCAGGGTCTGCCGGCATTTGAGGAAGAAACGGTACCGATTATCGATATCGGCGGTATCGAACCGGTGATCGTCGTGGACGAGGAGGAGGAAACCCTCTTTCTCGAGGAGATGGAGGAGGAAATCCTTCCCCCTGAAGATGAAGAGGAGGAAGTGTATCCGGTATATGCGGCGCAGCCGTCAGGAACTACGGCCGGAACTTCACCCGGAACTTCGTCCGGAACCGGCGGCGCAGGTGCGGACACGCCGTCGGCCTCGCCTGGGTTGACTCCTGCGGACACGCCCTCGGTCCCGCCTGCCTCGCCACCTGCCGCCGCACCCTCGGGCCCGCCTGCCTCGCCACCTGCTGCCGCACCCATACACGTGCAACTCAACGTACCGCCAAATCCGATTCACGCCGCGATGGAGCCGGATACCACCGTTGCGC
>CAZHXC010000156.1:0-7409 GCA_964536145.1 uncultured Spirochaetales bacterium
GGACTACACCGTAGGCATCGACAACGCTCTTGGTCAGCTTGATCAGCAATGGCTGCCACGGATAGAGCTGGTGGCTGTTTCAACGACGCTCGCAACAAATGCAATTGTCGAAGGAACCGGTCGAAAGACGGGACTGATACTCATGCCGCCGTCCGGAACCACCGCGGCGGATTTTTCCGGGCCTGCGGCGGTTGTAGCCGGCCGTCTGGACATCAGCGGCCTGGAAATCGAGCCGGTAGACCCGGAGGAGGTAAAACGGGTTGCGGTTTCGATGTGCAAAAGCCAGGGTGTGGAGGCGTTTGCGGTCTCAGGATATGCCGGCGCGATCAATCCTGCACACGAGCTCATGGTGCGGGATTTAATAACCGAAGCCGCCGGTCTCGATGTGTGTTGCGGCCATGAGCTTTCGGATTTGCTGGATTTCAGGGTCCGCGCCCACACGGCAGCCCTCAATGCGGGCATCATTCCGCTGATTGAACGTTTCCTCGAAGATGCCGAAGCGAGTCTGGCTGCAAGAGGTATCGAAGCGCCGCTGATGGTGGTGAAGGGAGACGGTTCGCTGATGCGCGGAGCGAGAGCAAAGATTCATCCGGTTGAAACCGTTCTGTCAGGCCCGGCGGCATCTCTTGCAGGCGCAAGATATCTGACGGCCGAGGTCAACGCCACGGTGGTCGATGTCGGTGGAACAACCTCGGATATCGGTAGAATCGATAGCGGCAAGGTGGATGTAAACGCCAAAGGCGCCGTTGTCGGGCGGTGGCGGACGCACGTTCAGGCTGTTGACATGCACACCCTTGGGCTTGGGGGAGACTCCGAGATCTATGTGGAGAAACAGCTTCTCCAGGTTGGGCCGAAACGGGTCGCACCAATCTGCTGGCTGTCTTCAGCCTATGATTGCGGTGAGGCGTTTGCCCATCTGAAGAAGTACCCCGATGATTACGCACTGGACACTCGATTGGCACAGCTCCTTGTGGCAACCGGCAGAGAGCCGGCCTTTGAGCTGTCCGACCAGGAGAGCCAAACTCTCGAGCTTCTGAGGACCAAACCGATGACGGTGATGCAAATCGTCCGCGCGCTTGGGGTAGGGCATCCGGCACTGCTCCAGCTCAAACGCCTGGAGAACGACTTTGCTCTGCAGCGCTGCGGTCTTACACCAACCGACCTGCTCCATCGAGCAGGGCTGGTAGCGCTTTGGGATGCCCGGGCGGCTGTCGAATATCATTACCTCATCAGTACCGCGGTATTGAAGCATCCGGACAATTTCTACGAAGACGTTGACTCGATAATCACCGAAAGGCTGATGTTCGAGCTGGTAAAGCGACAGATGTCCCTCGAATACTCGGGTGAAGAGCTCGTAGACTCTCCTACCGCCAAGGCGATTTTCGATACCCTTCTGAAAGGCGGTAATCCTCATTTGGAAATTACAGCCAGACTGGAGAAACCGGTCATCGGTCTCGGCGCAGCCGCTTCATACTTTCTCGAGGAGCCCGCCCGCCGTCTTTCAGCAACTCTCATCGTCCCGAGACACGCGGAGGTGGCCAATGCAGTTGGAGCAATAACCAGCCACGTTCGTGTCAGCCGCGTCGGGAGTATCTCTCCTGCGGCGGACGGGTCGTACGTAGTCTCCGGTGTTTCCGGTGGAAAAAGCTACAGAAGCATTCACAAAGCGTATGACGAACTTGTTGCCGTATTGCAGAAGGACGTGCTTGAAATGGCTCGAGACGCCGGTACCGATGAGAGGCATGTTGAAATAGAATATGAAGACAAAATATCCGAGGCTGCGGACGGAACGAGGGTCTTCCTCGAAAGAAGGGTAAGCGCGACCGTCGACGGTATTCCCGTCGAGTCTTACTGAACTTTTTCCTTCAACATTGTTCCGCGCTGTCTATGAACAAGAAATCCACCCCTTCAATCGCCCTCACGAGCGACTCGATCTCTCTTACTTGGGAGACGCTACAGGCAGAGAAGAGAAAAGCAATCTACTTCCGCCCCTTCCCGTGATCTCCGTAATCTCGGTCAAAACCCACCTCATGTGCTCACCGCCTCATCAACGGTTGCTCCCACCGCATCCTGAAGCTGCGCGGTCAACCCTCCGTCTACCACCAGAGGATGCCCGGTTACGAAAGAGGATTCATCCGAGGCCAGAAAGAGCGCCGCACAGGCGATTTCATTCAAGGTACCGGGGCGGCCGAGAGGGTAGACGAGCCCCTGGCGTCGCACCTCTTCTGGGTGTTCTGCAAGCATTACCATTTTTGCTTCAGTCAAAATGCGACCCGGGCACAGCGCGTTTACCCTGACGCCGTCACGGCCGTAATCCACCGCCATCTGCCTCGTGAGGTTGATGAGCGCAGCTTTGAAGGCATTGTACGCCGCATTCTTCCTCCCACCCATGAGACCGTGGACGGACGCGGTAATGATAACGGATCCACCGCCTTGCTTTATCATCTGAGGAATTGTCTCCTTGCAGGCCACCGCCGATGCTCTCACCGTAACTGCATACGCTCTGTCCCAATCCGCATCATCCGTCTCAGTGACGCTGTTATTCTTTCCCGAATAGGCGTTGCTCATCAGCACATCGATACGGCCGTAGGTGTCCAACGCAAAACCGACGAGCGCCCGTATCTGATCAGGGTCGCTCACATCGGCCTGATAATAGCTTGCGTCGCCTCCTTTCGCCTTGATCTTGTCGACCACCTGATCTCCCAAACCAGGGTCGAGACCATGGTCGTTGATCACGACGTTGGCGCCTTCCCGTGCGAACAGTTCGGCGCAGGCCCGGCCGATCCCGGAGGTAGATCCGGTTATCAGGGCAACTTTGCCTTCCAGTCTTGAACTCATCATATTCCTCCTCTTATTTGGTGCTCATAAAAAATGACGCAAACCGGGCTATCCACCTCAGTGGCAAACTTGCCGATCGGATTGCGCCGGCTCGGAATCCCCGATTCGGCATCAATCCCAAAAGATGTGATGCTGTGGCTCTTTTGGTTGGCGGTCAGGAGAAACGCGCCGTCGTCGGTAAGTGTGAAACCGCGAGGCTCCTTGCCCGTGGCAGCGAACCAGATGAGAGATAGGCCGCCGTCGCCCTCAACGACAGAAAAAACGGCAACGCTGTCGTGTCCTCTGTTTGAACCGTACACAAACTTTCCGGACGGATGGACGTGGATATCGGCACACGTGTTTTTGCCGGTAAAATCCTGAGGCAACGTAGAGAGTGTCTGTCGTGCGGTCATTTCGCCGGTGGCTGGGTGGTAGGCGAAGGTTGTGAGCGTGCTGTTTAGCTCGTTTATGAGATAGAGACTCCTGCCGTCGGGATGGAACGCCACGTGGCGCGGTCCAGAACCCGGAGGGAGCGTTGCTTGGGCCACCGGTGAGCGAGACACTCCCTGAGCCGGGAAGTCAATCCGATAACTCATGAGCTTGTCCCGGCCCAGATCCGTTACCAGAAGATGACGGTTATCTGTGTCAAATACCGCGGCATGAACGTGAGAGCAGAGCTGGCGTTGAGGGTGGACGCTTTCGCCTTCGTGCTGGAGAAACTGGCCTACCGGCCCGAGCCGGCCGTCGGAGAGAACGGGCAAGGTACACAGGCTGCCCACATCAGCTTCCCCCCTAAAATGGGCAACCGCCAGCAGTTGTCCTGTCTGATCCACCGAAATATAGCACGGTGTTCTGCCACCGGTATGTTGCTGATTGAGCAGAGACAGGTTGCCGGTATCGGAATCGATACGGAACGCCGAGATAAGGCCGTCGGGCACTCCTTCGGCCGTAACCGTGTCGGCGGCGGCATAGAGGATAGGGTGGTGCGGATGGACCGCAAGATAGAGCACCTTGTTGACTTCGCTCGACTTGCCTGCAAAGGTCAAGCCGCCGGATGAGGGATCAAACCGATAACATGAGATCCCTTCTCCCGGATGATCGCTATGGCTTGCTACGTACAGATAGTGTTGATTCATGTGGCTGCCTCTTCACCTGCGCTACAACTACAATCCTGCGGCTGTGGCATCCTTCACCGCACGGCCCACAGCGCGCAGGTTATCAAGCCGCATCTCATCGTACTCCCGGGAGACGACGAGGCCTTTCGCACCTGCTTCAAAGGCTTTCAGCGTAGCCTGATAGACGGTTTCCGGATCACTCGGGAAATGCTCTTTTTCGTGTGGAATATCAAACCCGACACCGGCGTATACGGGAATTCTGCCCTTGACCCCATCGACGCATCGTTTGGTCTCACGGTACACGTAATCCGGGGTCAGTCCTCTTTCGGTCATCTCATTATATCCGGGTTCAACCGATGAATCGTAGCCCATCGTTTGATAGATCAGTGTGAGAATCTGTGGAGCCGTCAGCTCCTTGAAAACCGTCTTCTGCAATCCTTCGATGTCCCGGTGAATGCGCGGTCCGGCCACATCATGATAGACCACCGGCTTTATCCAGTCCGAGTAGCGAACCAGTTCATCGTAGTCCATCTCGGCACGGAAGAACGGGTCCCAGGTGGTCCCCCGATGATACACATGCCAGCCCACCTGCGCCGCCGGCTTGATGGTCTTTATTGCACCGTACATCAGCTTGGCAACTTCCTCTTTTGCTTGATGCCATTGGTATTCCCACGCAAGGATTTCGGGGTACTTGAGAAGATACCTAAGTAGTGTCACCAGCACGCCATCCCTGGCATTCGCACTGCCGTCTTCAAGGCCCTGCACAAACTCGTAGAGGTGCTGAAGCCCCTCACGTGCCCTCTCGACATTGATACCCTTTTCCCGGCTCCTCTCGCGGCAATACTCGCAGAAGCAGCCCGGCACCGTCCGTGCGGCCCACAGATTCGAGCCGCTAAATACCAGGCTGGCCAATGGGCCGCTCCGCTCGGAACCGTACTTAAAGCCGTCGAGGCCGGGGTAGCACTTGAAGAGCTCTTCGACGATGGAGAGCCACCAGTTCCTGTAGTTTGGGTTGTTCCAGCAGGGAAGCTCGTAGAGCCTGCCGTATACGTCTATGCTCATGAGCTTTGTCCAGTTGGGTACAAGCGCGGCGAGGGATGCGCTGTGACCCTCCAGAATACGGGCAAATACCTGCATTCCCCGTTTGTGCGCGGGCTCAATCAACTCGGCAAGGATGTCCCGGTCAGCGTATTCTTCTTTTTCAGGATCCCGTCGGTTACGGATAATCGTCCCCGCGTAATATTCATCGTGCGGCTCAATCCAGTTCATGGTGAAGCGTCGCTTCGTCGGGTCCTTTGGTGTTACACCGTGATCCGGAGCCAGCGCGCCAAGGTTGCGTTTCGTGGAAAAACCGTGATGGTGCATGTGGCTGTAGACAAACAACGAGTTGATGCCCGCGGTATCCTCGAGAATATTCAAGACTTGATCTGCACCTTCGTCAAATACACTGTGAGATCCAAGCTGGATGCCTAAAAACTTTTCATTCATTCTTTAAAGCCTCTCCCATTCGCTCCGCATAATTATTTGATTATTGATGATACGGTCTGTGAAGAGCACCCCTTCCAAGTGGTCTAATTCGTGTTGAAAGAGCTCCGAGAGATCATCGACAAACTCTTCTCGTATTTCGTTTTGATGCTCGTCGGTATACCTGATCGTGATGGATTTGTGGCGAAGGGTCTTGCCGAAAAAAGCAACATCCGCGCTGAAACAGCTGTCCCAGACTTCGAAGATCTCCTTGCTTTTCGTTGTGATCTCCGGGTTTATCATGACAATGCGTTTCCCACCCGCTTCCATGTATATAACTCTTTTTTGAAACCCGATTTGTGGCCCCGCAATCGCCCGTCCTATCTTCTTTGTCCGTTGCACATGATAGAGGGTGTCACGCAGATCCTCCATGTACCGGTCAACCGGATCATTCGCAAAATCGACGCACAACGCCTTCCTCGTGAGAAACTCATTCCCAATCATGAGAATTTCTCTCACGGCCATTGCATCCTCCTTTCCATACCAACCTGCAGCTCGTTTGATCTGCCGGCCGTGCTACACAGTAACTTAGCATGCTCACGCACCGGGAAACGCCGCGCTCTCTCAAGCCGCCGGGCCGGAGGGCCGTCACTCATCACTCGCTTTCGATAGTCTCGAATACTCATAGACATCATTCCACAATGGGTTTCCGCGATCATCCCTGCGGAGGAAACCGTGTTCTCTGAAAGTCCCCTCCCTCGTAAAATCGATTCTCTCGAGCAACTTCCATGAGGCGGTGTTCTCAACACTGCAACGGGCCATTACCCGGTGCAGATTCGTATTCCTGAAAGCGTGATCTATCAGCGCTCCCGCCGCTTCGGATGCATAACCCTGCCTCTGGTAGCGAGGGTTGAAAATATATCCGAGCTCCCAGGTCAGAAACCGCTTTGGGTCAACGCGAGAGAAATAGAGGTGACCGATCATCTTGTGGTCCTGCTTGCGAACAACCGCAAGGAAATCGTTTCCCATCGATCGCTCAATTGCGATTTCTCTCGCCTTTTCCAACGTTACCGGCTCTCCGGGCTCGAAGGTGTATGTCTCGTTGAGCGAAAGGTACTCGTAAAGGTCTTCAGCATCCTCAGGACGGAATTCTCTGATGATCACCCTCTCGGTTTCTATCATTTCAAGCCTCAACTCAAGCCTCAACAATCACTGCACCGTTTGATCATTTCCTACCGTAACAGCCTCCCCGTCAGCGGCCGTGTGCAGCAGCATACACAACAATTATCATATTTCGAGTATCCGCTCTACCTCGGGAATGTGAAGGTCCGTACGGGACTTCCTGTTTGTGCGACTCGAGCCGGCTAACGGTGGACCGGAAGCCGGGTATCCGGAATTGAGAAATCCGATTTCCCCACTTTTCGAGTTCCCGGTCCACAAGGGGCAGCTGCGTTTCAGGCGGATTGAGTTGGCGGAGGAATGGTCCACAGCCGACGGCATAGCGGCGCCCGGGCGGGCCGTGTTACACTTTGAATGCGTATACATCGCACTCCCTTCCGGCGCGGCTTGCCTAAAGTATTTCTCCGGATCTTTCGTGATGCCTATAGCCGGTTTTTTATGGCTGAACGCCCCATCGAGATATCCGCAATGACCCAGTCTCGAGCAAAACCGGTTTCGCCATAATTTTCCTCATCGGCAACTTGACTTCAGAAAACGTACGGATACACTGAGAATTATCGTTAGCTTCAAGTCAAAACAAGCGAAAAGGAGAGGCATATGGTAAAGGGACTGGCCAATAAAGTACTGCGTGTGGATCTGTCGGAGAACAAGGTGTGGATCGAAGAACCGGATGAGATGTTCTACAGGATGCATCTCGGCGGCTCCGGGATCATCCCGTACTACCTTCTCAAGGAAACAAAACCAGGTATCGATCCGTTAGGACCTGAAAACCTGCTCATATTTGCGATGGGGCCGATGACCGGTCTGCCGATGCCCGGCGCCGCCCGGAGCTCG
>CAZHXC010000157.1:0-4078 GCA_964536145.1 uncultured Spirochaetales bacterium
TTTGAAAAGCGCTGCAGAAACTTCCCGGAAAAGTAGTGTTTATCGAGCTTTGTGGCAACGCCCCAGCTTCTCAAAGCACAACCACACATCCCAAGCTTCTGTAACGTGACACCAAGGAAAAACAGAATTCTTCCTAGCTCATGAGAGCGGGCTACCGGGCACTCTTCCAGCGCACTCTCAAAGCACTTCAGTGCCCGTTCCGGATCATGGAGAGATAGATACGCCCTGCCCTTGGCAAATGTAGTACGCCACAAGTCGCCTTTCTTATCCATGTGGAGATAAAATACTAATAGCTGTTCTCGACGACAAGAGTAATTCTCAAGAGCTTCAAGCAGCCGCTGTTTTCAACCCCGCGCCTATTGCTTGACCGGAATTCGAAAGCAAAGTATATTTTGAAACAAGTCAATCAACGACACGCTAACAGCGCTAATACACGAATTACAATCAGGAGGCACTTATGACAATTAAGCCCTTGGGAGACCGCGTGCTCGTGAAGAACGAGGAAACGGAAGAAAAGACCGCAGGTGGGATATATATTCCTCAAACGGCCCAGGAAAAGACGCAGACCGGCATCGTCGTGGAAGTCGGCGACGACAAAGACGTAATCAAGGTAAAAAAAGGCGACAAAATCATGTTTGATAAATACGCCGGTACTACCGTCAATGTGGATGGTGAAGATCATTTGATCATGAGAATGGACGATATTGTAGCAATTATCGAATAGAACCATACATGTATCGAAGAGCTGCCGGAAAGGCAGCTCTTTTTTTTTCGACGCTGATCCGGAAGCTGACGTCTTATGCGTCGTACAGCATACGCTCTATACTATCGAGAATTGTCTCCTTCGTTGAGAAACAGCGCCTCGTTTCAGGAAGCGAATCAATAAACAGACCGCCGTACTGTTTTTTCAGTATCCGCGAATCGCGAATTAACACCACCCCTCTGTCGGTGGCCCGCCGCATCAGCCGGCCAAAGCCCTGCTTTAGACGTGTGATCGCCGCGGGGAGCGACAGTTCCAAGAACGGGTTTCCGTTTCTCATCACTATCCGCTCGTACCTCGCCTGCACAATCGGATCACTCGGTACCTGAAAAGGGAGCCTGCAGATAATGAGCAACCTCAGTGACTCGCCGGGGGCGTCCACCCCCTCCCAGAATGAAGCGGTTGCGAAAAGCACGCATTTGTTCTCCGTTGAAAAACGCCGCAGCAGCCTCAGCCTGTCCTCAGCTCCCTGCCGCAGGACCGAAACTCCCATTTTCCCCAGTTCACTTGCCACACTATCGTATACCTCCGATAACATCTTGTACGAAGTGAACAGGACAAGCGCCCCACCCTCCGATATCTCTATCGCATCACGAACAAAGGATGCCACATACTGCCCGTATTCGCTGTCGGTAGGAGGCGGGCCATCGGCAGGGGCGGCGAGAAGCACGTTTTGCGCGTACGGGAACGGCGAAGGAAGACAGAAATACTCAACGGGCTTATCGGCAAACTCGTCGTTGCCCGCGTCGATAGTGGCGCGGGTATTCGCGTAGTTTGTCATTTCCGTCACACCGCCTGACTCCGTATCGATGGCGTCAACGTTGCGCGGGCCGCTTTCCTCCCCAAACAAAGCGCCCGCGCCGCCCTCTGCCGGCGTCTGATTGCCGGCATCGAGACCAATCCGTCGAGACCAGAAGGAAAAATCTCCCCCAACCGAAAGCGTCGCTGAGGTACAGACGAGCGTATCGTAATGCGCAAATACCGTCTCACGCATGATGCCCGCTATGTCGACGGGGGCGCTGTTAAAGGCGGTGAAGAGCTCGCCTGCGCCGGTCTTTCTCCGTTCGGTCCAGAACACTCTATCGGGATACTCCGGGTACTCGGCAAACGCCCTGCAAAAAAGACAAAATCTCTCGAGCCTCCGCAGAGCGCCTTTTGCCGCGACGATCAGCTCCGGCTCCTCTTCGTCTCTATAATCGTCTACAATTTTATAGAGCGCGTTTACCAGAGACCCCAGGCTGCCTTCCATTTCAGAGAGGCTTTCTACAACCGAGGAATGCCAGGGACCCGCGGTCTCACTCGAGAAGCGGGTTGTGGTGCTGCCGTCAGGGGACCGGCCGGCAACGTCGAGCTCAGCCAGGCGGTCCTGAGCGGCGGATATCATCTGCGGCATGGAGTCCAATATATCGTGCCGGGTGGTGATTCCCCGCAAACTGTGAATCAGGCCCGCCGGGCTTCCCCGTCTTGTGCGGTGCAGCCCTGTAAGAGTCCGGTTTACAGAGAACCGGCTTAAGGACTCCGAAAAAAAGGAGGTCGCGCTTCTCTCCAAGTTGTGGGCCTCGTCAAAGATGATCTTTTCAAAAGGTGGAAGCACGGCCGCGGCGTCATAACCGGCCCCGGAGGCCCGGACCGCCTGATCGGAAAAGAGCAGATGATGGTTCACTATAAGGATCTGTGAAGAAGCAGCTTCCCTTCTCGCTTTCAGGACAAAACAATCTCCCCGCCGGGAGCACCTGAGCCCCAAACAGCTGTCCGCCTCCGAGCACACCCTCCCCCAAAGGCTCTCAGACGGAAAGAAGGCAAGATCCTCCTTTCCTCCGGTAGGTGTACTCTCGGCCCACTTACGGATTGCCTCGAGTCCTTCGTCCTCCTCTGCAAAAAGACTGTTTTCCTCCAACGCTTCTTGGAGACGCCTCAGGCAAAGATAGTTCCTCCGTCCCTTTGCCAGATGTACCTTCACGTTTGTGCCGGTTATTCTGCGGACCAGCGGAATATCGCTCTCTACGAGCTGTTGTTGCAGGTTTATCGTCGCCGTGGATACGACAACCCGTTCTTCATTTGCTTGCACCCACTCAAATGCAGGGATCAGATACGCGAGCGACTTACCTACCCCTGTGCCTGCTTCCACCACCACTATCGAATCATCATTGAAAGCGTCAACAACCGATTCGAGCATACGTATCTGGCTGTCCCGCGGCTCATAGTAATCGACGGCTTTGCTTAAAGCCCCTCCGGGCAGGAGAAAAGAGGCAGTTTTTTCCTTGTCGAGCAGGACTCTCTCGGGTGGACGAATTGCCTCTGCGACAACATAAACGCCGCCAAGGTCATTATCGATTATATAAAAACCGATCCCCTGATTTCCCAGTCCGGACGCTACCTGCAGATCCGCGGCGCTCGGTTCGGTTTTGCCGGAAGGATGGTTGTGAATTACCACGTCCCCTTTTTGCATGTAGGGAAGCAAAGCCGGAACAGCGCGCGAAGAACCCCGGGCGGCGACGGTGATCTCGCAAACCATCCCCTCTTCATCGAGTTTGCCGACAACGAGGACTTCCCGCCCACCGGCATCGGAAATGGCCTTGAGTACCAGTGCACCGGCGGAATCAGTAAATCTGCTTCTATCCATCCATTCTTAACCTGTTTGTTGACAGAAAAGGTCCGTTATGATAGCAGTTTGCAAACTTATCAATCAACTGAAAATTGAACCGGGCGCGTGTTATCCGGAATCACAGGAGCAATAGTTTGGTTGTACTCAAATTCGGCGGGACCTCTGTAAGCGATGCGAAACGTATGGACGAGGCGTTGTCTCTCGCCGCAGAACAGCTCGACCGGCAACCGGTGATTGTATCATCGGCACTGGCCGGAATTACCGACTCCCTGATCTCCTTGGCGGAGCACGCTGTAACCGGAGACATGCAATACGTGGCTGAAGAAATGGCGGTGATTGAAGAGCGCCATGAAGCTGCATTACCGGAGCTTTCAGAACAGGATATTTCCCGTTCCCGGCTCTCTACACTGTTTACCGGGCTCAAAGAGCTGCTGCGGGGACTTTCGCTCCTCAAGGAATGCTCTCCCCGCACGCATGATGCGGTAGTTGCGTTTGGAGAACTCCTCTCCACAAACGTACTTCACGCAAGGGCCCGCGCCGCCGGTTTGGATTCTGTCCTCCTGGATTCCCGTGACTTCATCCTTACAGATTCCGGATACAACGCCGCCGCACCGGATCTGGAGAAGACCAATGAGGCCGTCAAAAGCTACATCAAGCCTTCCCCGGGAAAACTGTATATCGCTCAGGGCTTTATCGGGAGGGCACCAAACGGG
>CAZHXC010000157.1:4088-7372 GCA_964536145.1 uncultured Spirochaetales bacterium
GGCGGGGAGGCTCGGATTTCACCGCAACGTTGGTTGGGGCGGCGCTTGATGCAGAGGAAGTACAAATCTGGACCGATGTGAACGGAATCATGACCTCAGATCCGAGAGTTGTGAGCGGTGCCCGGACGGTGGATGCCTTGAGTTATGACGAAGCCGCGGAGCTTGCATATTTCGGTGCGAAGGTAGTACACCCTTCAACCATACAACCGGCGATAGAAAAGGGGATCCCGGTTCTCGTGAAGAACACCCGTGATCCCAAAGGGCCGTTTACCGTGATCAAGACCGATGCTCCGGGAGCGGGTATCCGGGCGATAGCAGGTAAGAAACATATCACCCTCATAAATATCACTTCGTCGCGAATGCTGAATGCTTACGGTTTCTTGAGCAGGATTTTTTCAGTTTTTGAGCAACACAAAACAGCCGTCGATCTCATCGCCACATCTGAAGTATCGGTTTCGATCACAATCGATGACAGCTCTCAGGCAGACAGCATAGTAAACAGTCTAAAGAAATTCGGCACCGTAGGAGTTGAGGAGCAAAAAGCAATCATTTGCCTCGTCGGCAAAGATCTCTGGAAAGACTCCTCGTTTATTGCGCAAGTGTTCAACTGCCTGAAAGCAACGAGTGTACGCATGATTTCCCTCGGCTCCTCCGATATCAATCTCTCTCTCGTTGTACCGGAATCGGAATTGGAAGACGCGATGCGGAAATTGCACGCTAACTTTTTCTGATTTTGGTGTGGCTTTTTGCTGGCTCTCAGTGAGCTAATCCGCTACTATCTAAACGATGGATATCTCGTTTTACAAGCTCCACTCCACAGGAGGAGACTATATTCTTGTGAGTTTTCTCCACGAAGATTCTCCCGACTCCGGTGTCTTACCCCTCCTCGCTTCGCGTATCTGCAGACGCAGAACGGGGGTTGGCGCAAACGGGCTCCTCGTCCTCACCACCGGGATGGAACATGCGCTGAAAGCCGAATTTTTTCTCCCCTCCGGTGAACAGCAAGCGCTCTCCGGAGACGCTATCGCATGTGTGGGCCGGTTTGCCTTTGATTACGGTCTTGCGGAGAACGCCCGGGTGTCCTGCGAAAGTGATTTCGGGGTGGTAACCACCGATGTAATCGACAGCGTCAATTTTCGAATCGATTTGGGCACACCAAAGGATATATCGCAAAATGCGGAAATCGATCCTTCATCGGAGAAGAATTTAAACAGGAGCGTAAGCGTCTCCGGTAAACGCTTTCCGTTTACACCGGTGAGGCTCAAGAACGACTACGCGGTTTTCAGCATTATCGAAAGACCGGCGGCGGTCAAAAGGCTTGCGGCCGATGTATCGACGAATGACGCTATGCAAACGTTGCAGCCGGTATTCATGCGATGTATCAGCGATGAAGAAATAACCGTTTACAGCTGGAGTGTCGCAGGCAAGACCCCTGATCACGCAGCCGGCGCCGCTGCATGCGTGGCGGCCGGGGTTCTCAACGGCTTTTGCGAGCGTGAGGTTACGGTGAGATATCGATCGTATCTTCTTTTCGTCCAGTGGCTTGAACGGGAGGGTCGGTTGCTTGTAACGGCTCCCACCGAATACATATGCTCGGGGTCGTACTATATAGAAACCGATGAGCACGAAGACTGAGCTATCAGTACCTGAGTGTCACGCACACACCCCGTGCTACGTCACCTCTAATGCTTTGCTTGGGTGATTTTGGTGGAATTCGCAGAGAAAATATTGTATCCTATGACGTACTTTTTTCCGGAGTAATCAGTGGACCAGATATTCGACAGATTCGGCAATCTTCTGCGGTCATTCCTTGATAACGATAGCGCGGATGACACTTCATTTTCGGATCCCGATTTACAGGACGCCTGGGATGAGCTGGAGGATTTTTTGAGCTCCGACGGAACCGGGAGCTCCCGCAGCTCCACCGCATCAGCAGAAAGCGGTTCCGCACCCCGTACAGAACCCCCCGGGATACCGGAGGCGCTGAAAAAAGACTACATGCTTCTAAACGCAAAACCGGGAATACCTCTGCCGGAAGTAGCCAAATCTTACAGGCAGCTATTGAGGATCCATCATCCTGACCGGCATGCCGCGGATCCGGCGGCATATGCAAAGGCCACCGAAAAAACCAAGCAACTCACCACTGCGTTTCGCAGGATCAAGATATACGTGGAAACAGGCAAAATGACCTGAGAGGCATCGCCGGATGCGAAAAACCACCATTGGGTATGGATGTACATTCTGCAGCCACCATCAAGAGGTGGGTTTTTTAGATCTGACCTTATGCCTCTTCTAAGGCGTACTCCTGCAGCTTGCGGTGGAGGGTCTTGCGGCCTATTCCAAGCAACTCCGCTGTTTTGCTCTTGTTGCCGTTCTGAGACAGTAAGGTACTGCGAATGATCTCCTTTTCGGCATCCGCAAGCGGTGTGCCGAGAGCGATACGCACGTATTCATTGTCAGTGTCGCTTGCAATTGAGGGCGGAAGATCATCCTCGGTAATGATATTGCCTTTCGCCAGAACTACAGCGCTTTCAATACAGTTCTGAAGCTCTCGTATGTTTCCGGGCCATGAATAATTGTAGAGCGCCATTTTTGCCTTTTTGTCTATTCCCTCTATCTGTTTTCCATTTTCCTCGGCGAAGTGATTGAGAAAGGCTACCGTCAAAAGCTGTATGTCGTCCTTACGCTCCCGTAGCGGCGGCACGTGTATGTTTACCACGTTGAGCCTGTAAAACAGGTCCTCCCTGAAGTTCCCTTTGCTTATCTCCTCCTTGAGGTCCCTGTTGGTAGCGGCGATGATCCTGACATCCACCTCAATGGTCTCTTCACCCCCTACCCGTTCAAAAGTTTTCTCCTGGAGCACCCGAAGCAATTTGATCTGCAACGCCTGGCTGATCTCACCGATCTCATCAAGCATGATTGTCCCGGTGTGCGCAAGCTCAAATCTTCCGCGCTTTCTTGCGACCGCTCCGGTAAACGCTCCTTTTTCGTGACCAAAGAGCTCACTTTCGAGCAGCGATTCGCTCAGCGCGGCGCAGTGTACCTTTATGAAGGGCTTATCCCGTCTATCAGATAGACTCTGAATTGCGTCGGCTACGAGCTCCTTTCCCACACCGCTTTCTCCGGTAACCAGAACCGACGCCTTTGTGGGAGCAACCTGCTCCACAACCTCGAGCACTTTCTTCATCTGAGAACTGTTACCGATGATCCGCTCGTACTTCTGCTTGCTCTTTATTCTTTCAACTTCTTCTTTATGTGAATATAGCTTTTTCGTCTCATCTTCC
>CAZHXC010000158.1:0-3154 GCA_964536145.1 uncultured Spirochaetales bacterium
TGCTTCTGGCCAACTATGTACCCTCCTATATCCCGTCGGGCAGGAGATCTTCCCGCTCAATCCAGCCTTTCAGACCATATGCGGTCCGCACCAGAAAGAAGTCGCCTGTGCTCTCAAGAATGTGCAGTGAATGCCCCTCCGAGAGCTCAAGCCATGTATTTGCCTCAATGCTTGGAATCTTGCGCATTTCCGCCGGTGCACCGTACACAATGGCGGCGGTTTTCTCGTACCTCACCGCCGTGTGCACCAGGCCACCGCAGGAGACCGCCGAAAGAAGTATCCCAAGAATAAAAAGCACAATATACAAAGCCTTCCTGCGCATCAAGTAGATTGCAGCCGAAAGAAAACCCGCCGAGAGGAAGGCGATCATACTGAAGAAGAAAATATCGGGATGGATAGGCACCCCCGGATCCACGAGCCGGTCCAATTCAAGCTCCCCGTTGAGCCAGGTCAGGAATCTCCGGTACTCGCCGTGCATCGGATCAAGCCTTACCGCGTTCCGCGCATAGTGCATGGCATCGCCGTACTCGGCCCGCTGATACTCCACGAGCGCCAATGCAAAAGCAAGAGCGGGGCTTTTGCCATTTGGCTCCATGCAAGCCGCAAATCCCTGCTTTGCCCGGTCAAAATCGCCGTCTTCATATGCCTCGATTGCCGGCCGCAGCTCTTCGCACTCGTTTTCTTCCACCCCGTCGGCACCGAGCAGCATAAACACGGCGGCCACAAACAACAGGCGTGTGCGCTTCAGAATAAGCAGTATGACAAATACCAGAGGCGCCGGCAGCAGCCAGAGATAGTTCAGCGGCCGTTTGTACGCACCCCACTTCGCCTCCGCGGATAGTTCTTCATATTGAGGTAGCGTAAACGGAAAAGGATCTTCCGAATCAGCTACGGTCGAGAACTCTGCGGTGTAGGCGATGGAGACCGTGCTTCCCTTCAGCGTTCGTATCCTGCCGATATGCGGATTAAAGAAAGTGAAATCCGGTGTACGTATCGGAAACCTGCCGGAGGTATCCGAGAGAAAGTAGTACTCTATTTTGCGCGTTCCCTCATATCCTTGACTGACAGGTATCGCGTCGAGTTCTTCGATGACTTCGGTTTGCACCAGCGCGCCAAAATCAGGATTCGGCATGGAGAAAAACTTCAGGTTCCCGGTTCCCTCTACTTCAATCGAGAGCACTCCAACTTCACCCGAATCAAGATCTTTCCTATCGACCCATGCGGAATATGAAAAAGTTCCGACTGCGCCGCTCGATCTCGCCTCGGCAGGCAACGGCAGGACATCGATACGTATTACCGGAGAGACCGCCGTCTGTCCCAGGGCGGTTACCCGTGCAGCGGGTAGAAAGTGTCTGCCGGATTGGGATGGCGTAAATATATATGAGGTTACCGGCACATTGTAGAGGCTTTTCTCACCTGCGGGTATCCGTTCTATCTCTCCAATTCCAAAGGCCTCTTCAAAAAAGGCGCCGGTCGGCGGTTCTATCTCCCTCTCATCCACCAGTGGTATCTCCAACAGATCGAGCAGCTCCAGCGTGACAGGCACACTCTGACCCACATAGATTTGACTGTCGGGAATCTCCCATGCCGCTTCGAGTGGTACATAAAGCGACCTGTTCATGTACCGGCCCACCTCGAGAATAAAGGTTTCCGTTTCTGCATCCCGCTTCTGTGCGGAGATGATAAAGGGCTTGATGACATATCTTCCGGTCTGCTGTCCACGAAGGCGGTAGGCTATTCGCGTACGAAAGGAACCTTCATGGGCAACTTTGTCGATTTTCGGTCCACTGACAACCTGCACTTCCTTTGGAAGCGCGGGAGTAATGACTGAGACTTCCGACGCTTCAGCGGTGTCTGCATAGATATTGATATAGATCGGGTCGTTGACCCCAACAGGATTGTTGCGTATCTCATACTCCAGGATAAGGTCTTCCCCTCCGAGTTGTGCGGGAATGACAAGGCTGAAGATGAGTATTATAAATCCCTGGGTAACGGTTCGTACTGCAGGGCTTCCGTAGACTGCCATACCTCGCCTTCCATATTTTTCAGGTAGTTCAGGATGAGATCGATCTCTCCGCTTGTTTTTTCACTCAATTGGGATGTAGTTTTCTGCTGCCTCTTTCCCTCACTCACTTCCATCCTGTCCATGGTGAGTTCGAGGTTTTTCTTCGCCTCAACTCCCGAAGGATTGATCTCCAATGCGTTTCTAAACTTTTCATAGGCGTCCGTATAGGCTCCCCGCTCGTAGAGCAGTACCCCGTAGTTAAAGAGAACCTGGTAAGCAAGCTGTTCATCCTGCGCGCCCCGGGCAACCTGCCACTCGCTCTCGGCGGCTTCGGTTTCACCAAGGGCGTAGTAGACCGTTCCAAGATTGTAGGAAATCCAGTGCTCATACTCCTCTGCTTTGCCGGCTTCGATATACGAAATATTCGCCCGCTGAAAATCGCCATTCGCGTATGCTCTTCCGCCCTGTGCCACCTTCACATAGGGGTTCAGCTTGGAACAACCGGAAAGGGTGAAAAACGCTAAGAAGACCAGGGTAAAGAGACATTGCAGAGTCCGCCGCTTCCATGGCGATTCTTTAATCAAAACGTCCCTCTCCATCGTATGTATCTGACCGTTATCACGCCGGCAAGAGCGAGCAACGCCGCCTGGAGAAATAGGCGGTACCGGTCAACAGACTCAAAGTTGTATCCCCATCCCGTGCCGACACCTGTTCCCCCGATCGTCTCGACAAGGGTGTCCCGCACACCTGGATCATTGGCCATGAACAGCTGCCCGTCACTCTCGTTTGCAATCCTCTGCAAGGTATCGGCACGCAGCCCGGTCGTCAGCTCGTTACCTGATGCATCGGTCAAATATGAACCGTCAGCCAAAGGTACTCGGGCCGGTGCCTGACCGCCTACGCCAACGATAATAAGCTCGACATTGGCTTCCGCTACTCTTCTCGCTGACCGCAACGGGTCCCCCGCAAGAAACTCCCCATCTGTAAAAAGAACCATAATCCTGTGCGAATCAAAAATATCCGTGTAAGAGCGCAGTCCCGTGTTGAGGCCGGCTTCGATATTCGTGCCGGGCGCGGTTATCAGATCAGGATGGAGCGATGAGAGCAGGTTGTCCAGCGCAATAAAATCCTCGGTTGCAGGCAATAACA
>CAZHXC010000158.1:3164-7371 GCA_964536145.1 uncultured Spirochaetales bacterium
AACAGCGACGCTTTGCCTTTGAAGCCGACAACAGCAACCCGCGCACCCGGCGCCGACTGCACAACGGCCCTTGCCAGTATCGCCGAGCGTTTTATCCGCGAAGGCATGATGTCCTCAGCAAGCATGCTGTTTGAGAGGTCCATAACAAAGACAATCTCCATGCCTTCCCGCTCATCAGGTACCGGTCTGCTTCCCCAACGGAATCCCGCCATCGCCATTATCGTCAAAAGAATAAAAAACACGAAGAACAGAGAGGAAAAAAACGACTTGACCACGTAGACATTCTCCATATCCACTTTGGCCCAGTCGCCGCTCAAACGACGCAGGTCTCTCCGGCCACTGGAGTAGGACCGCCGGAGGATAAAAGCTACCGGGATCAAAACGAGGAGAACGAGAAGAAGTGCCGGTCTGTCGATCACAGAAACACCTCTCTATAGAAACCCTTGCGTATGAGGAACTCAAAGAGGACGCAGCAGAGCCCGATGAGGATAAAGTAGTGATACCGGGGCTCGATACGTATCAGAGTTTTTGAACGCTTCTCACCGCTTTCTATCGAATCGATCGTTCGAAATACGGATGCGAGCGCCCCTGGGCTCTTTGCCGAAAAATACCTCCCGTTGGCGGATTCGGCGATCCGGGCAAGCAACTCCTCGTTGAAACGGCTGTTCCATCTGCCCTTTGTGACGGTACCGGTCTGGGGGTCTTTAAGCTCGATAGTCACTTCACCTTGCGTACCGATTCCGATCACGTAAATCCGGACACCGATGGTAGAGGCGATATCGGCGGCCGATTCCGGTGTAATTTCGCCGGCGTTGTTTTCCCCGTCGGTGAGGAGCACAATGATGCCCTGTTCCGCCGAGCTCCGCTCGAGATGCAGCGCCGCAACGGCAATGCCCATCCCGATCGCGGTGCCCTCCCCGAGGGACATCATCGACAAAGATTCAAGCCGCTCGAGAAAGGCCTCCCTGTCAAAGGTGGGAGGGACCCGCAGTGCTGCTTCAGTACTGAAGCTTACGAGTCCTATCGCATCGTTTTCACGCTTTGAGATAAATTCCTTTATGACCTTCTTTGCGGTTTCAAATCGATTGTCCGGTTGGAAATCCTGAGCGGACATACTCGGGGATTCATCGAGCACGATCATGATATCGAGCCCGCGGTTTAAGAACAGCCGTTCCCGCCGGGCTTTGCCGGGTCCGGCCAGCGCAAAGATAAGCAGCGCTACTCCCGTCCAGAAACTCACAGCTCCCAGAAACAGAAAAAAACGCATAGTCCGGTTTGGGACCGTCAGCTTTGACCCGCGCCAGAGCGAGACCGAGAACGGCAGCCGCCCTCCCCTGCGCCGGTGGATATGTCTGAAGTACACCCCCGCAGGAATGAGTAACAGGAGAAAGAGGTAGCCGGGTTGCTCAAGCGTCCACACGGTATGCTTCCCCCTGTTTCCACTCCTCAATGGCCAATGCAGCTTCGCGAACTTTTCCGATATCAGCCTGTCGCTGCCGGCGTTTGATACGCCGCCCGCCGAACTTCACGGCGTCAAATCCGGGTAATTCGTTTGACAGTTTGTCGACCGCCTCTACCCCTTGCAGAAGCTGCCGGAGATCCCGGGCCAACTCACTGGCGGTGGACGCCTTGGTATCTATCGATAACCTGTGTGTCAAATAGCTTCTGAAGATGCCGGTGAGCTCAATGTAAAACTCTCTGCTACCTATTTTGGCGGAAACCAGCGCGTCAAGATCGTTATTCAGCTCCTTGAGGGGTTTCCGGTCCTTCCACTTCACCCGCAAATTTTTTATAAACCGTCTGAGCCAGACAACGGCGAAAACTACCAGCGGCGGGACAGTCAACAACCCGCCGGCAAAGAGGGCAAGCATCAATCTGCTTCCGGGGAGCAGTGTCGGTCCAAAGGTGTCCTCAATGGTTGTATCGCCTTCCTGAAGTATCGACTCTACTTCGATAGATACACCGGTGAGGGTGATATCCCCGAGATCTATGGGCGGCAACTCGCCTTCACCCGTTTCATAACACGAAAAGCTGATCCGCACATCGTATTCGTCGGAAATCGGTATGATCCGGATATCCCGGATGTGCACGTTGTCGGGCGCCGGGAGCTCATCCGGTTCGCGAATCTCAGCATCCCCGTCCACGGAGAGACGTACACGCGCCTCAACCAGGTCACCTACGTAATAGGTCGGCGGCAGGAAGTGAACTCTGTCTATCGAATACCCATCTTCGGCATAGCCGCACCACGGCAGGAGAAGCATCAGACAACAGGCCAGGCGCATCACGCTCATGCTTACCTTCCCTTTCTCCGGGAAAAAAATTGTATGAGTCTCTGCGCCGGATCCTGATCCGTACTCAGTACCAGTGAATCGATACCCCGTTTTCTGCAATTCCGCTGCCAGAGTGACTGCTCCATCTGCCAGAACTCCCGGTACTCCTTCTGGAATTTTCCGGATTTGCCATACACCAGAAGACGATGGTGTTCCTCAGGGTCCGTCAGCTCAATCAGCCCGGTTTTTGGAAACTCCGCGTCGGCGGGATCAACGATCTTCACCGCTATTACATCGTGCTTTCTCGCGAGAATCGTAAGCTCGCGCAGGTCGGTCCTCATCCGGAAGTCTGAGACAATAACGCAAATTCCCCGTCTTTTGAGAGATTCATGAACGATCCGGCAGGCGAGAGCGAGGTTGGAACCCTTTCCTTCAGGACTCAACGTGGCCATATCACGAACCAGACGCGAGGCATGGGTCATCCCCTTCCCGGGGGTGACTAATTTCTCAATCCTGTCTGAAAAAAAGAGCGCTCCCACTCTGTCGCTGTTATGGACGGCGGCAAGCGTGAAGAGAGCGGAAACCACGTTTGCGGCATCCGCCTTTGTCATTTCCGCGGTGCCGGTGGCCATCGACGCCGATACATCAACCACCAGAAAAAGAGCGATTTCCCTTTCCTCTCTGAAGGTCTTTGTGTAGGGAAAACCCATCCGGGAGCTCACGTTCCAGTCGATATTACGAGCGTCATCGGTGTCTACATATTCTCTCACCTCATCGAACTCCATCCCCCGTCCCTTGAACACCGTGCGGTAGTTCCCGGAAAGCAGCCCTTCAAGAAGGCGCGATGAGACGATATGAAGCGATTTGGCTTTTGAAAGAAGATTGATTGTGTCCATGCTAACGTTCGCGTTTAGGGAACACTCACCACACCCAAAACCTTGTCGATAACATCGTCGGATGTGAGCTCTTCAGATTCGGCTTCATAGGAGAGCACGAGCCGGTGCCTGAGCACGTTGTGAGCAACCGCCTTAACATCTTCAGGTATCACGTAGCCGCGACCGTCAAAGAGCGCCTCCACCTTTGCACAGCGATAGAGGTAGATCGTGGCCCGCGGAGAAGCGCCAAACTCGATAAAACGGCAATAGGGATGGGAATCGGCATCGGTTTCTCTCGTAGCGATCACCAGCGTGACGATATATTCCTCTATCCTCTCATCCACAAAAATCCGCGATGCGGCACGTTGAATGCCGGCGAGCAAATCCGGTGAAAGTACCTTGCGTACCTGCCCGCTCTCCTCTACACCCATTCGTCTCAGGATTGCGAGCTCCTCTTCCGGCCGGGGATACTCTACCCGCAGTTTCAGCAAAAACCTGTCAAGCTGCGCTTCCGGAAGCGGATAGGTGCCCTCATGTTCGATAGGATTTTGCGTGGCAAGCACGAAAAACGGGAAATCGAGCCGGTACGTTCTTTCTCCAATGGTAACCTGACCTTCGGCCATCGCCTCTAAGAGTGCGGATTGCACCTTTGCCGGCGCCCTGTTGATTTCGTCGCCGAGCACCAGGTTTGAAAATACGGGCCCCTTTCGCGGGACAAACTCTCCGGTTTCCTGCCTGAACACCATCGTACCGATCAGGTCCGCCGGGAGCAAATCCGGCGTAAACTGTATTCTTTTGTAGCCGACATCGAGAACTTCGGCGAGCGTCTTGACAGCAAGGGTTTTTGCCAACCCGGGCACGCCTTCTATCAGCACATGCCCGCCGGCGATCAACGCCATGAGCATACCGTCCACAAGCCCGGCTTGACCGATTATGGTCTTGCCGATTTCCTTCCTGATCCTTTCAATCTGCGCGCTTGCTTCGGCAACCGCCTGTTGTACCTGGTTTCTGTCCATGTTCAATGTTCTGTCCTCATTCTCAGGTTCTGTAGTCGGCGTTTTC
>CAZHXC010000159.1:0-7345 GCA_964536145.1 uncultured Spirochaetales bacterium
CGATATACTCGACATCGAAAGTGACGTACTGTGCATCAAACTCGCGGAGCCGTATGAGTCCATTGGCCATGAAATCTCTGCTCAGCGGGTACATGTCAACGTTGTTGATGGTCGTGTCATCAATGGCGAGAATGACTATCGATTCGTGCTCGGGCGGCGACGGGGTGGTCTTCAGCAGCATGTCGTAAACACGCCATTCGAGATTCTTTAGCCCGGTAAAACTGAGCCCAAAAACAACCGCGGCAATGACAAAAGGAACCAGATAACCAATGTATTTCTTCATATTGCCCCATTCATATTTGTACTCTGATCAGAAACTGTGTACACTATGACTGTAATATTTCTCTATATTACTTGAAAACCAGGAGCAAATGCCAGGAGAAAAACATGAAAAGATGGCTTTTGACCGGGATAATCGTTCTGCTGTCCCTTTTTTCTATCCAGTACGGTTTTGCCCAATCGAACGAGATACTCGATACGCTCCTCGACCAGGAGCAGGCTACCTTGGGACATACGGCGTACCTCGTCTTCCTTGCGGCTGAAATGGCTGATGAGGAATGGTCTCCGGAACGTGCGATCGACGAGCTGCGCTCATTGGATTGGGGGTTTGAGGAGGCCGATACAGACGACACGATAGATCTTGGAGCGTTGTCCTTTATTATCATGAAATCCTTCGATATGGGCGGAGGTATCATGTACTCGCTTTTCCCCGGGGAGCGGTACGCTGCCCGGGAGCTTGCCTACCTTGGATTCGTCCCGGGTTATGCAAGTCCCTACAGGATGCTGTCAGGGAGGGAGGTGACCCTGATTCTCGGCCGTACCCTTGATCATCTTGGACAACGAGAGGTGGAATCATGAGAAGAATTGCCATCGCGCTTTTTGTAACATGTTTGTGTGCGGGCGGAAGTCTCTTTGCGGATGCTGTGATTGATTTCGGTGGCGCCGTGTCAAATAACACAGGCTTAGAGCTGACAGACGAAACAGCGGTGTCACAGAGCAACGGCTTGAGCCTCTGGTTTACCGCAAGAGGGGAGAAATCGGGTTTCAGAGCCCGTGCAGGCTACACGTTCCTGTATGACGCCGCCGCTGACCCGCCAGTAACACATCTGCCGGATGTCCAAACGCTCAATTTATTTGGTAACTACCCGGTGAGTGCGCTCGGCTTAAGCCGCTTCAGATACGATCTTGGGCGTTTTCAGTTCCGGGATCACACCGGCTACATCATCGATCAGAACTTAGACGGTGTGAAACTCGGGTTTTTCTATCCGATGATGTCGGTGAGTGCCTCGGTTGGAACGAGCCTCTTACCGAACAAGAACTCGACACCCCTCGTTATTTCGAAATCCGACGTTGCGGATATAACAGACGACGACGTTTTTTTCGGTTCCCCGAGAGCTGTGGGCCTGCTCGAGGTAACCTTTGCAGACCTTTTCACCCAACAGCTCACGCTATCGGTCGGTTTTCAGGAGGACCTTCGGCACCTCTTTGATATACGGAGTGAAGACCTTATAGAGGAGGGGAGTGAGACTATCAGCCCCGCCGCCGGTGGGCTCGTGGATACCCAATACATGGGACTGGGTTTGAGGGGAAATATCACCGGTGGACTCTTCTACAATTCCTTCTTTTCATTGACCACCGGGCGAACACTGAGCTATCTAACGGAGGAGGGCGCGGTTTCCGGTATATATGAGTACACACCCATCCTAGCGGGTGTAGGAGGACTGGGTCTGGATTTCTATCTCCCGCAGGTCTTGAGCTCAGCTGCCGGGCTTGATTTTGTCCTTTCTACCGGCGACGTATGGGACGAGCGTGCATCCTTCTACGAAGACAGCAGAACGGAAACCCCGTCGCTTTTTATTCCGGTCACCGCAAAGCCGCTCACCTTTGTCCTTGCGCCTACCCTGGGAAACATTATGGTAATTGGCGCTTCATACTCGCTCAAACCTCTCTCCTTCATGGAGGGTTCGGTTGTTGCAGACAATCTGCAGGCGGCGATAAAACTCGGTGTGATCGCGAGACACAAGAGCGGGCCGGCATCAGTCAGTGTTCCAAACACGGGCTCCGACAAGAATTACCTTGGCAGCGAAGTCGATGTATCGCTCTCCTTCCGCCCCTTTTCAGATCTGGGGGTTTCGCTCACCGGCGGCGTTTTCCTGCCGAACGCGAGTGAGGGAGGACCCTACGATGCGCCGAATGCTTCCGGTGCCGTGAGGAAGGTGGAAATATCGGCTTCATTCAGTTTCTAACGAAAATAGTGCTATACTTACTAGATAGTGAATATGCGCGTGTAAAGATAGAAGTAGGAGGATAGCTCATGAAGAGAATTTGGTTCTTCATTCTCATGATAGCGGTTGCATTTCCCATAATTGGGCAAAATGCAACCATTTCAAGGGTTTCCGGCAAGGTTGAATACCTCGTAGCCGGCGGCAGCTGGACCGAGGCGGCCGCAGGAGACGTCATTCCAATCGGAGCCACGATTTCAACGGGATTCAGGTCTTCAGCGGTACTCACCGTAGTCGGTTCGGAACTAACGGTTTCTGCGCTGACGCGAATGAGCATTGAGGAGCTTGCCGAAACAAACGATTCGATAACCACAACCCTGAACCTGCGTACCGGAAAAGTCCGTGCATCTGTGCGGGCGACGAGCGGTAAGTCCACCGATTTCAGATTGAGAAGTCCCGTATCTACCGCTGCGGTGCGTGGCACGGAGTTTGTCTTTGACGGGTACAGGCTCGAGGTGATCGAGGGAATTGTTTCGTTTCTCAGTTACGTAAATGAGACAATACCCGTGCTCGCAGGCAATTCAAGCGATATAACCGAGGACGGCTCTCCGAGTTACCCCGGAGACAATCAGCAGAACAATTCTACAGTCTCTGCCGATACTTCAGGTGCTCCGCCTGCAGGCACCGGCTACACCGGCGCCGGAACCACGGGTAACCTGGTGATCGTTGTCGGGTCATAAGGGGGTATGATTATGGTTAGAAATATTGCACGGAATCTGTATCGATACGGCGTGTTCGCCATCGCGGCGCTTTTGCTCGCGTCATGTGCGGTAGGCACCCTCGTCGATTCGCCAACCGGCTCGATATCTTTTGCTTTCCCGCAGGGAGCGCTTTCCCGTGGCTTAGAGGGCGGGGAGACCTATAAGGTTGTTATTTACTACGGGCTTGACCGATACGACGCGGAGCCCGAAGTATCCGGTGATGAACTTACATTCTCGGATATCCCGACGGGTGATGTGCGGATAATAGTCGCTAAGGGCACGGTAGGTTCCGACGGATTCTTCTACAGTAAGGAGTACGGACAGTTGTTTATCACCATAGTGGCCGGTGACAACGGGCCTTATGATCTTGACCTCGACACGTCTGAATTCACGTCTGCGGTATCACTGATGGGAAAGAACGTTAACGGATTGGCGGTGCTTGGCGATACTGTGTATGCGTCAACCTCGAACTCACTCGCATTGGGTGGTTTTGACGGCAGCGAGCTTTCAATCGACGGTTCCGGCGCGCCCGATGTTCCGCCCGGCATAACGGTGAACTCGATTTCAGTAGGAAAGGTGTATGACGGTGTAGATCCGGAACCTGATGAACAGATCTGGGTCAACGGAACCTGGAGCGAAGCCACAGGCGGCGGCATTATGCCGTGGCTGCCGGGTGCGACGGACCTCGACACGAGCTTTTCCGAGGGGTTTGGTAATACGGAGTATCGAGAGGACGGGATTGTCACGGACGTTACTGTCAAGCATTCCGGTGCTTTTGAGGTTTCCATCGAGAACCTCGATGGGTTGGCCATCATGTTTCAACGGGATGGAGGCATGGGCGGTATATATCTGAAAAAAGACGAGTTCGATGCGGAATCTCATCCATCTTCCGACCGGCCGTGGATTATTGATGAGATCGATTTCGATGAGCTGCTTTCAGACGTCGTTGAAGAGGGCACCGAGTTCATCAAGGATTTCACGGTCAGCGAAAGCTCTTCCGCGGCCTATATTGCCACCTCACTCGTAACGATGAAGGTCTCAGAAGATATGGTCTCGGAAGACGTAGAGTTTACTTCTCCTGACGACATCTTGAACTCGAAGTTCATTGCTTACGCACCGTATCTCGGATCTGATGTTGTGTGCATAGATTTGTGGAGCGACGATGCCGGAGAGATCATCTATCTCGGTACCGAGAACGGCTTGTTTGCAGGCTCCGCCTCCGCCGATCCAGACACGTTCTTCGACGGTGGCGGATCGCTGGTTGCGGGAACCGCGGGCTACTACATCAATCTGGTATCCGCCTCGCCTGAGCCCGATGACCCGGCTACATCTGAAGTAGGCAGTATGGTTGCCTTTGCGGCAAGACGCGGCGAGAACCCGGATCTGCTGATCATCGTGAACAACGAAACAGATGAAGTGGTTGACTTCCGGGGATTGCAGGGACTTCCCGGGACGAGGCTCTCCAACCTCGTGTGGCTCGATGAAGAGACCCTTCTTGTATCAGGTAATCATGGCGTCGCGGCAATAAACGCGGCGGCACTCTTCTAAGCGAGAAACTTTCTATCTGACAAAAGATGGGGCTGCCCAATCTGTGATTGGGCAGCCCCTTTTAATTCAGTGCTACGCTAACTACGCTAACAGAGTTTTTGCCGTTGGCCTTCGATTTCTAAAACCGAAACTGCAGACTGACATCCGCTGCCGCTGACCCGGACGCGGTGTTATAGGAACCGCAAAGAATAAAGCTGAACTTGCCGAGCTGAAACTCAAACCCTCCCGCCGGGATGAAAGAGAGGTCGCGAATCGTCCGTTCTGATGCGGGATCGGTGCCGCTTATTACCAGTGTTTCCTGATCCTCTCCCGGTAGCGGTTCTTCCTGGCTTATCATCGTAATAGTGAGATCGGTAATTCCGGCGGCGTACGTTGTCCACTGCCGCCACGCGCCAAACCGGAGAAACGGAACAAAGAAGCCGAGCTTCTTTGACATATCGAGCTCGATTCCGGCGGAATGCATGCTCGTTTTGAAAGACAATGCGCCTGCGAGCTCCAGGTCATATCCTGAGAACTCGAGGCCGGGAATCGGCAGCGCCTTGAGGTCGCTCACGCCCGCGTTGAACTGGGTTATGGTATAACCCGCGTTTATAGATACCGCGGGAAATCCGTCCACATCGCTCAATAACACTTTTCGGGCGCGTAGACCCGCGTTGAAACGGTTGAAGGTCAGGCCTTCCAATCCTTCCTGCGGAATCAGGGGAACCACAAGATCAACGGCGAATTGTGGAAGAATGCCAAAGTAGCCAAAGAATTCCAATCCGTTCTTAAATCCCATCCCGAGGGACAGGCGAGTCCCGGGATTGAAGAAAAACGTATCGGATAGATTGTAAATATTGCTCACCGCACCCGTTGAAGGAACCGATTCTTCGAGAATTTGCCCCAAATCGAAAATGTCGAACGGATTAGCTTCTCCCCTGAAGGTGAGAATACCCGGTAGAAACGCGGAACCCGCAGAGAGGGAGAAAAAGAAATGCGGGCCGATTTCAGCCGCTCCTGTTCCTTCCATAATGAGGCCATAATTTTGCAGGTGAGGCGTTACATCCTGGCCTATTTCATCAAAGAGAACTTCAAGCTCGTTGTAGAGCGGGGTAAGGTCCGTTTCCGCAGCCAGCCCTGTTGTAAAGGCCAATATGAATAAAAGAAGAAATGCTATGAAAAGGCGATTTCTCATGTTGTTCACCCCCGGTTTCGATGGTATGTATATAGTACAACAAGATCGACGGCATTGCCACTGTATATGTGCGGTGTGCGCATGCGCCGGTCGACGATTCTTGAAGCAAAGGTGGTGTTTTCATTGTTGCTATCAGGCGCCATCTGTCGTAAAGTCTTGTAGTATTAGCTATGGCGGACCAAACGGGCAGGAACGTACAGAGACAACCCAAGCTTGATGAGACCACCTTCAGGAAGCAGATAGAGGAATATTATCTTCCAAAGCAGCTTGTAGACGCAATTTTTGATCTCGGCGAAATCCCCAATTATTCAATTATCACCCACATCGGAATCGGTTTTATCGATATAGCCGATTACAGCTATATTTCCAAATTCTTAAGTCCGAACGAAAATCAGGCGGTGTTGAACGGTCTCTATACCGCGCTCAATTGGGTCATTAACCGCCATGGCGGTTACCTGAACAAGATAGAAGGTGACAGCCTGATGTTTCACTTTGGCGGTTTGACCGACAAGAACACAAAGGATCTTCCGCAACAGGAGGCGATTGAATATATAGCGAGAGAGCTTTTTTACACCTGTGTGGAGATGCAGCGGGTGGTATCGTTGTTCAATCAGGCAAACGACAAGTTCATCTATGAAGAACACGATGCGGCGACAAAACAAGCCCTTCAGCGAGCTTTCGAAATTATTGGCACCATGCGCAACAGCCTGGAGCTTTCGGCTGCGTTCAACGCGCTGTTTCAGATCCGCGTGCGCATCGGGGCGAATATCGGAGAAGTTACGCTTGGTAACTTTGGACCTGACGGTGCAAAGCAATGGGACGTTATCGGGATACCGGTTATCGACGCAAAAAGGATGGAGTCGACTGCACCGATAGGTGGTTTGCGCATCACCGAGCATCTGTATGAGATACTGGATAAGGCCGGGATAGTGGAAGCGTATCTGCAGCGGTTCAGACGGGAAGCGCAGGCGATGTTCAGCTCCTTCAGATACATCACCCGTGAAGAGCTCTTCAGGTTCAGCAGTGTGACCTTAGCCGACAAGAAAAACGCACACTTCAGCACGTATAGCGTACAGGTCAGTCCCGGGCTTCCCGAGGCGATTGCCAACCAGGTTTCCTTGCTCATTGAAAAAGGAGATTTTGGCTCAGACAGGATACTCGAGTTTCTGCAATACTACCGTGGTAACAAATTCGTGATCATGGCGATAAGCCGGGTATTCGATAGAAAGGGGGTCACCATACGACGGGATACGTTGCTCGAGATAATTTCTCCAAAACGATACGCAAGTTATCTCGAACAGAACGGAGGTGACAAAGAACGGGTTGCTCGATTGATATCATCCGATTATACGCTCTACGACCTCTTTGAGCTCTTAGGCGCCTACCAGGACCGGGTGAACGCACTTGACGATCACCGTGAGTTCACTCCCGAGTTCAGGGACTACGATCAGTATATGCAACAGCAGAACCGGATCCTCAAGCGGATGTTTGCGCTGAAGCGGGACGCCACCGAAAAGCGCCTGTTCTTCTACTCGGTTGTCTATCCGCTGGTATTCAGAAGCATTCGCACCAGTATTCTCGAATATCAGTATGCGCCTGCTGAAGAGGCGGAGCTGGAACAAGCCTGAGGTTTTGGCGAA
>CAZHXC010000160.1:0-5341 GCA_964536145.1 uncultured Spirochaetales bacterium
ACAGGAGTATCGAATCGATTCTCGAACGGGCGTTGACGGTTGAAGATGCAGCGGACTATCTTTCAGACTTGGTGACAAGAAGCGTGCAGGAATCGGCAGACGAAATCTCCGGGGAAGCGGTCAAGACAATCGAGAATATGATCGGCAGCGGTGGCGGAAGTTCTCTCAGGATGCTTATCGGTATAACCGACGAGGGCAAAATGCGGCTTGACAGAGCTCTCTCGAGGATGGCGGAAGGCGCCCTCGAGGACCGGATCGCGGATATCCTCGGCACTCTCGATTTGCACGGTATGGTTGTATCGAAAATAAACGGACTTGCAGTTGAAGACGTGGAGGGTTTGTTGTTGCGTGTTATTCACCGCCACTTGAAGTGGATAAACGTATTCGGGGCAATTCTGGGTTTTCTTATCGGAATGATGCAGATTTTTACGAGGTTCTTATGAGCGATGCCACAACGGACCTGCTGCTTGTAGCCGCAGACAGCGGAGAGACCGGCGAGTTTCTATCGCTCATGGAGAACAATTTTATGGTCGAGATATGCAACGACCCTGAGAGCGCCGTAAGCGTAATGAAACAAAAATCGATTCGTTTAGCGGTGGTTCTTGTGTATACATTTGACCGCTCGGTGTTAAAGATCTTGAGAATCCTGAAAAACACCTACTTCCAGGAGCCGGCGCAGATTATCGCCGGGGTGGATAACACGGATTATGCACGCAGGGCTATCGAGCTGGGCGCGGACGACGTGTTTACCTACGGCGACGGCCGTGACAATGCACTTCTCTGTATTCAGGCGGCCGCCCAGAGGCTCAAGCAGCAGATACGCGTCCACGGAAACCTTGCTTTTTTCAGGAAAGCCGCAAAACAGGAGGAGGAGCTTTCGGCAAAGATACTTGATCGTCACATGGTGCTGAAGGAGGCGTTTCAGAGCATCGAGAGCATGAACCAGGAGCTCGAGGAAACAAATAAGCAGCTCGAAAAGATAGCGAGATACGATACGCTGTCCGGTTTACTCAACAGGGCAAGCCTGTTCACCGCATTGGATACTGAGATAGACAGATCCCTGCGTACGAATGTGCGATTGTCAGGGATAATGATCGACATCGATAATTTCAAGAGCATAAACGATACGTACGGACATCTTTACGGAGACAAAGTAATTGCCGAGATAGGCAGACGACTGGCAAATATGCTCCGCAGGTATGATGTTGCCGGCAGATACGGCGGTGAGGAGTTCTTTGTCATCCTTCCCAATACTACGCTGCAGCAGGGGTATCTGATTGCAGAAAGATTCAGAAAGCGGCTCTCAGAAACCCCCTTTGATTTTTCGGGGCAAATGGTGGTGGTTACGGCATCCTTTGGTATTGCCGAGTACCGGGAAACCGAAACCCGGGAGGCTTGGGTTTCCCGGTGTGATTCGCAGCTCTACCGGGCAAAAACAGCCGGCAGAAACCGGGTTTCCGGATAGCTTCCAATTATCGCGGTCTATGGCCGGTGGGCTATAGCCCGTTTTTCTACGGCTTTGTTCAAGTTGCCGAAGAGCTGTCTCAGCTGCCACATGCCGAATGCCCGTATCGCAACTTCCATGGGGACCGATCCCTTGCGTATCCCGACTACCGAAAAATTGCGGATATAGGTGTGGGGCTTTCCTTCGTAGTCGATTTCCTCAACGTACCAGCTGCCGATCAACTGGTAGAGCGTGCCGTCCGGGCACCGGTCCAGGTTGTACTTTTGCAGGTAACCGTTTTCCGTGCGCTCCATCCAGTTGTTTGTCACATAGACATACTCAGCCCCAAAGCTGAGCACCTTTATATCTGTGTGCACCCACAACCTGTGAAGCCCGAAAGGGTCATCCGACGCGCTCTCCACCTTGGCATCGACAACCCGTGGAAAGATGTTCTCCGTGTTCTCGAAATTCAGTATCTCCTCCACGAAATACTCGACAGGATGGGGATATATCGCGTGTACGTCGGTTTCCGAGCGTATTACCTTAAAACCATTCTGGCGCCATGAGCTGATATCTTGGGAAATCTTCTTTGGTTTGGACAACAACTGTTCCACGGATTCGAAGTCGGCCGTGCCTTCACGGGTCATGAACTCGGCTTCCGGCTGCAGCTCGTCTGTTTCTCCAAACGAGAGCGCGGGACACACAATTGCAAGGATTAGGATCAAGTACAGCATCTTAGTATATGCTACTCAAGATATTCGGCACCGGCAAGTTATGAAATCTCCGCGGATTCCTCGAGAAGCTTTTCCTCGAACCAACCGTACAGCGCGAGGAGTCTGTTGTAGAAGGAGTTGTAGATCCGTTTTCTTAGAATGCTGATATCAATTGCCTTTGCGCCAAAGTTGCCGTAGTAGAGGATGAAGTTGTCGGTCTTGTAGACAAACACATGAAGTCGCAGCCTGTCAGGCCGTATCAGAGGGATAGGACCCCATGAAAAGGTGGTGATGTTCTTTGAAACCATGTGGATGGTTGAGTCGGTGATTCTGTAGTCTATCCGAAGCCTGTTCTTGCCAAAGGTCATATCTTCCTGAAACATGAACACTTCGCCCGCCGCGGGAACGGTGTCGACTGCAGGATCGGCGATGCGGTTGCCTCCCTCCGCGTCATCGATGGCGAAAGACTGAACAAACAGCGTCCGCATCGTTTCTCGTGACGAGGAGTAGTATTCGAGTCCTTCGAGAGTGCTTAACTCGAGGAGCAGGTTGCCCGCAGTGAGCGTGTCAAAATCACCGTAATTCGCCGGCATCAGGTTCAGTACCTCTACGCCGACTGTGTATTCCACAGACTCGAGATCCTTTTCGATTGACCGCCTGTAGTATTCGCCTGGAACCAGCTCCGGGCCCTCATCGGGCTCGATCATATGTGACAACTCGCCCGTTTCTATGAGCTCTTCAATCCGGTCCTCCCCGAGCGCCGGGAGCAGGTCTCGCAGTTGATTATGATCCGCATGAGATGAATCGGCCGTTGCGGGGAGAGCTGTATGTCCGAGCAGAAGGACGCACAGCACGAAGATTGAACCGTAAGAACGCATCATGTATAGTGACTCCGATTTGAAAAAATATACTACGCATACATCTGAAAATCTTCAACAGGAGGAGTCTGCTGAGGTGATGTTCACCGGCGGCGGGACCGGGGGACACGTCTATCCGGGCATTGAGGTCTACCGAGCATTCAAGAAGCTGGCAGGTCGTCCGGTGAGGGTCATCTGGATTGGTTCGAAAAACGGTCTGGAGAGGGGCATGCTCGAATCTGAGGGGGTTCCGTTTATTGGAATTCCTGCAGGAAAACTCAGACGGTATCTTTCGTTTTCAAATCTGGTTGATGTTTTTCGAGTGATTGCAGGCATCATGGCCGCTTATGTAACGATGAAACGGTATCGACCAAAGGTCCTCTTCTCAAAAGGCGGGTATGTCTCGGTGCCGCCGGTGATAGGTGCTAAACTTGCAGGCATCCCGGTGATTACCCATGAATCGGACTTTGATCCGGGCCTTGCGACAAGAATCAACGCGAAGTTCTCCACGATCATCGCCGTCTCCTACGAAGAAACGGGTGAGTTCTTTCAGGAAGCATTGAGGCCTAAGATACGTGTCACCGGTAATCCGGTGCGCTCAGAGGTGCTCCGGGGAGATGCCGAAAGAGGCCGCAGCGTTCTCGGTTTTGAGCGCAAAAAACCCATAATCCTTGTCATCGGCGGGAGCCAGGGTGCGCGGGAGTTGAATTACCTCGTTTGGAGCTCGCTCTCAAAGCTCCTCGAAGAATGGAACATAGTCCATCAGACAGGTAAAGACGTGGGCGGATCTCCCTCCGGAGAAGGGTACCGGCGCTACGAGTATATTTTTGCTCAGTACGGCGACATACTTGCCGCCGCCGATCTGGTTCTCTGCAGGGCGGGTGCGACAACACTCTGGGAGCTCGCGGCAGCAAAAAAACCCTCCATACTTGTGCCTCTCGGAACCGAAAGCAGCCGTGGTGATCAAATAAGGAACGCCCAATTCTTTGAAAAGATTGGCGCATCCCGTGTGTTGAGTCACGGGATAAAAAACGGGGAGCGGTTGGTCGAGTTGGCAGACGAGCTGCGCTCAGGACCTGGGGTGCTTTCCGAGATGGGTGGGAAGGCGGGGTCCGTTTTCAAACCGCACGCCGCATCGGAGATTGCCGGAGAATTGTTGAGATTGGGATTTGGAGAAGAGAAGCGATGCTGACGAGCCCTTTGGACATAGTGCTCATGGTTCTGATCGGTGCCGCCGCCATCCGGTGTGCTTTCAAGGGTTTTATTTCTGAGTTTATGTCTTTCGCGGCGCTGATACTCGGCATTGTGGCGGCGGTATTTTTTTCGAGCGCCGGAGCGGTTCTTATCGACACATACGTCGGGTTTTCCAATTGGAACCAGATCATTGCGTTTCTTATTATATTCATCGTGGTATATCTGCTCGTCAAATTATTCGAGGGATTGCTCCACAGGATCTTCGAAAAAATCCATCTTGACCGTCTTGATCGTGTGTTGGGGTTTTTTCTCGGGCTTGTAGAGGGCGGGCTCGCGGTTATGCTTGTAGTGTATCTCATGCGCGTGCAGCCGATTTTTGATCTCCAACCTCTTCTGGAAGAATCCGTGATAGCCCGATTTGTTCTGGAAATTATTCCGGTGGTAGTACCGCCGCAACTGGAGGCTGCAAGGGTAGATGTTTGAAAATATCATCGGGCAGGATGAGATCGTTGCCGCGCTGAAAAGCGATGTGGAGAGCGGAAGACTGCCGGCCTCGCTGCTCTTTTGCGGCGCTGAGATGAGCGGTAAGCTTACAACCGCGCTCGAACTCGCAAGAGTGCTCATGTGCTCAAAGAAAACCGCCGATTGGAGTTGCGATTGCCCGGCGTGCAGGCAGAACCGGCTCCTGGAAAACCCATACTTGCTTCTGCTCGGTTGGAGAAACTTTGAAGACGAGATACTGGCAACGGCCGATGTGCTGAAGCGGTCGGAATCAGAGGCCGCGAAATTCCTGTTTGTCCGGGCGGTGAGGAAACTGGAGAAACGTTTTGACGGGGTGCTCTGGGAAGGAGCGGAGAACAGAATCTCCACGGCCGCCGCAACGATCGAGGATATAGAAGAATCCATGGAACCGCTTCTCCCTGGAAGCCCGGCAGACGAATCCGCGGAGAGAGAGAAGACGATAGAGCGTGTTGTGGAGCTTTCCGAAAACCTGATAAAGAAGGGAGCTACAGCCGGGATACCTGTTCATCAGGTGCGGAAAACCTCGTACTGGGCGTATACGACACCCGGGCAAAAGGTGGTAATACTCGAGAATGCTGATAAGATGATGCCCGCCTCGGCAAATGCGCTTC
>CAZHXC010000160.1:5351-7315 GCA_964536145.1 uncultured Spirochaetales bacterium
AAAACTCTCAAAGAACCGCCTGCAGACACCTTTTTCATACTATTGGCTTCCAACAAGGAGAATATCATTCCGACATTGCGGTCACGCCTCAGGCATTTTCAATTCCGCGAACGGAGCGGCGAATTACAGGAGGAGATCATACGCCGGGTATTCCGGGACGATTCCGGGAATTATGATTCGCTTGAAAGTTTCTTTCTCTCCTGGGGATTGAGACAGGATCTTGTGGAAGGCGCCGGGAAGAGCTTTTTACAGGCGGTCCGCGCAAAAAAACCGCATGCCTTCTTTGGACCTGAAAACTCATTTATTGACGAGTTGCAGAATCCGAGGTTTTTTGCGGCATTTCTCAACGAATTGGAAAATAAGCTGAGGAAGAATTACCTTGAAGCCATCGAAGACGGTATCCCGGGGCGAAGCACAATGAACAGATATGAGCTATGGAACAGCTCCTTGAGCAAACAGAAGAAAAGACTGGAATCTTACAATATGAATCCGGTGCTCCTGCTTCACAGCTTGTACAAGGAGGTGGCGGATGAAGAAGTTTATTGAGCGGGCGCTCGAACGGTTGCCCAAACTCGATGAGGAGCAGATTCGTTCGCTTATAAACCGCCTCGGCGCGGAAAACGATCTGCTTGGAGTGGTATTTGACTCGATGACCGACGGACTGGTCGTGTTGGGGGCCGAACATGACGTGATGCTTTTCAACAAATCCGCTGAGCGGCTTCTACCGTTTGAGAATGATGAAGTACTCGAAAGAAAAGTGTGGGACGCCGTATCGGACAGAGAAATTTCCACCTTCCTCGAGGAGAGCTTACTGAATCAGGATCGTGTCTATGACAAGCAGTTCACCCTCGATAGCGGTGGAGCGCTGAAGATTCTATCATGTTCGATTATGCCGCTGGTGCGCTCCGGTAAGGCACTCGGAAACCTGATACATGTGGAAGATGTCACCGAGAAGCGAAGCAAGGAGGCGCGTCTGCGCAGAGCCGAAAGTCTCGCGGCGTTGACAACTCTCGCCGCCGGGGTTGCTCACGAAATCAAGAACCCTCTCGGGTCGATCGGCATACACATTCAGCTTATCGAGAAGGCCCTCGCCGCTGAAGAGACGCCAAACAAGGAGAACATCGCGAAGTACCTGGAGGTGGTTACCGAAGAGGTTGACCGGCTGAATGCGATCGTGGTGGATTTCCTCTTTGCCGTCCGTCCAATCAATGCGGACCTCGAGCGCCGGTCGTTGAACACCGTTGTGCGCGACGTGCTCGAGTTTGTGCAGTTCGAGTTGAAACAGGCGGGGATAGAGGTGGAGGAGAAATTCGCGGATGGAATACCGGATCTCGATCTTGATGAGAAGTATATCAAGCAGGCGCTGCTCAACGTAATAAAGAACGCAATTGCCGCGATGCCGGAGGGTGGTGTGCTCCAGGTCTGTACTGAGATGGATTCGAGCGATGTTTCGCTCCGGATCAGCGACACAGGTATCGGAATCGACGAGGAAAACCTGGCAAAGATTTTCGAACCGTATTTCACAACAAAGGAGTTCGGTTCGGGGCTGGGTTTAACCGTCGTATACAAAATAATAAAAGAACACGGCGGAGAAATCGCCGTGAGCTCGAAAGAGGGTGAAGGGACCACGTTCACCTTGAGTTTTCCCATTCCCGAAAGCGAACGGAGACTGCTCGAATGGGAGGAGAGTGCGGTATGAATTTTACTGTCCTTATCGTTGATGATGAGAAGAACATCAGAGAAGGTCTCGGCAAAGCGCTTCAGCTCGACGGATACGATGTGGTTCTTGCGGAGAACGGAGAAGCCGCGCTTGATGCAATAAACAATTATGAAGTTGATCTGGTCATAAGCGATCTCAAGATGCCGGGAATGCAGGGAGAGGACCTGCTCAAGCACATCACCTCCTCCTATCCGACAATCCAGGTGATCATTCTTACCGGCTATGGAACTATTGAAACCGCCGT
>CAZHXC010000161.1:0-3250 GCA_964536145.1 uncultured Spirochaetales bacterium
AGGTGTGCATCTTGCCGATGTTGACGCAGTGATATCCGGAAGCGTTGAGATCTTCAATCCAGGCGTGTTTCCAGGTATCCGCGTTTTTGTACACCCCGGTGGTGTGGGGATAATAACCGGTGAACAGGCTCGCCCGGGCCGGGGCGCATGAAGCGGAAGTGATGAAACTGTTGGTGAAAACCGTACCGCTGTTTACCAGCCGGTCCAGGTTGGGTGTATCCATGTGGGGAAAGCCGAGGGCGCCTATCGTGTCATAACGCTGCTGATCGGTAATGATGAGAATGATATTGGGACGCGTGTCGGACATGAAGGACCTCCTGCAAGACATCGGCTTTGATTCTTCACTGTACTTTCATATTCCGAATATTTCAAGAAAAGATGAAGAGGTTGCCGATCAATCACAGAGGTGATACAACGATAGGTGCCGGCAGGAGATGCCGGCAGGGCAATATTTTGCAGAAAAAAAGGGTGGCACCATGAAAGCACTGGTACTCACGCAGTACAATCATTTTGAATATCTCGATGTTCCGGATCCTTCGTACGGGCCGAATGATGTGTTACTTCAGGTGAAAGCGTGCGGGATATGCGGGAGCGATATCCACGGTATGGACGGCTCTACCGGACGCCGCCGGCCGCCCATCATCATGGGACATGAAGCCTCCGGCGTTATAGCTGAAGTTGGGGAAGCGGTAAAGGATTGGAAGAAAGGCGACCGCGTTACCTTTGATTCCACAATCTACTGCGGAACCTGCGTGTACTGCCGGAAGGGAGAGATCAACCTCTGCGAGAATAGAAGAGTGATGGGTGTTTCATGCGATGACTACCGCCAGGACGGCGCTTTTGCAGAGTATGTAGCGGTTCCCCAGCATATTCTCTATGCTCTGCCTGACAAGCTACCCTTCTATAAAGCGGCAATGGTTGAAGCGCTTTCAGTGGCGGTACACGCATTTCATATTACACCGGTGGATCTGAACGATACGGTGGTGGTTTTTGGTACCGGGATGATAGGATTACTGGTGATACAGGTTTTGAAGGCAGGCGGCTGCGGCCGGATTATTGCGGTTGATATCGACAATGCCAAATTAGAGACCGCCCGCCGTTTGGGCGCCGATATCGCTCTCAATAACAATGAATGTGTTGCGGCGGACGAAATAAAAAACTGCACAAAAGGTCTTGGTGCGGATATCGGGTTTGAAGTCGTCGGTATAACCCCGACAGTTCAGGCTGCGGTCAGCTCGGTGCGAAAGGGAGGCTCCGTAACCCTCGTGGGCAATATCAGCCCCTCGGTTGAATTACCTCTCCAGCAGGTCGTGACCCAACAGAAGGCCCTTTACGGGTCCTGCGCCTCCGCGGGGGAATACCCTACATGTTTGGACTTGATCGACACCGGAAAAATCGACGTTGACGCTTTAATAAGCGAACGCGTTCCCCTCTCGGAGGGAGCCATGTGGTTTCAAAAGCTCGCTCAGAAAGATACGGACCTCATGAAAGTCATCGTCGAGATGTAGCAAGGCAAATCGGAGCAACTATGGAAACAATCAAGACAGGGATCATAGGTTGTGGCAAAGTCGCGCATATCCATGCCGCGGGCTTACAGAAAATGGAAGAATCGGATTTTACGGCCGTATGGAGCAGAACCGCGGAAAACGCGAGGCGTTTCGCTGACCGGTATAACGTAAAGGCATATTCCGATATAAAAACTATGGTTTCAGAAGCCGGTGTTAAAGCCGTTATCATCTGTACCCCCCACCCTTTTCATGCTCAAGGTGCAATTCAGGCGATCGAGGCGGGGGCGCACGTACTGGTAGAGAAACCCCTTGCATCCTCCCTCGTTGATTGTGACATCATACTCAAAGCCGCTGAAAAGGCAGGAGTGAAAGTCGGGATGATCTCCCAGAGGCGGTTATACGAGCCTGTCTTACGGGTGAAGCGGGCGATTGAGAAGGGCAAGATCGGCAATCCGGTCATAGGAACCATTCAGATGCTTGGCTGGCGGGACAAACCTTATTACGACAGTGACGCCTGGCGGGGGACGTGGCGGTACGAAGGCGGCGGGGTCCTTGTCAATCAGGCGCCGCATCAACTCGACATTCTTCAATGGTATATGGGGCCGATAGATGAAGTATTCGGCCTGTGGAGGAACTTCAATCACCCCTATATCGAGGTCGATGACACCGCCGTCGCCATTATCAAGTTTAAAAACGGCGCGATAGGCAACATACTCGTGAGCAATTCACAAAAGCCCGGCATCTTCGGCAAAGTCCATGTCCATGGTAGCAACGGCGCTTCAGTAGGCGTGCAAACAGACGGGGGCGCGATGTTCATCGCCGGCATGTCTGAGGTGGCCGAACCGCCAATCAATGATCTATGGACCGTTCCGGGTGAAGAGCAGATGCTCAAAACATGGCAGGACGATGACACACGTACCTTCGGAGAGGTGAATTCCACCGAATACTACCATCATCTTCAGATACGTGATTTCCTGCAATCGGTTATTGCCGATCGCGACCCCATGGTGACGGGAGAAGAGGGGCGGAAAACAGTGGAGCTGTTCACCGCCATCTATCGTTCCAGCCGAGATAATAAGCCTGTGCGATTCCCCTTACAAGCGGACGAGGGAAGCCAGGATTTTGACGGCAGGCAGCCCGCCGTTTAGCGCTTTACCCTCGCGTTGCCTTCCCAAATACTCCACACCTGATCTTCGTCGACAGGTAGAGCGTAGTCTGTATACAGCGTGGGAACCATCGCACCGGTCGCCCAACCGAAATGCAGGCACTTTTCGGCTTCCCATCCATTGAGAATGCCGTAGAGCAATCCACCGGTGAATCCGTCGCCGCCGCCAATCCGGTCGAGAATATCGATCTGCCTGGGCTCCGCCACATACCACTCGTTGTCCATCGAGAGGATCGCACCCCAAAGATGACTGTTCGCGCTTACCACCTGTCTTAAGGTAGTGGCAAAAACCGACGCGTTACCGTACTCCTTTTGGACCTTCGTTATCATCCCTTTGAAGACTTCTATCTTACCCGCGAGGCCTTCCCCTCCGGCTTCAGGTCCTGTAATCCCAAGACAGAGCTGGAAGTCTTCTTCATTTCCAAGCAGGATATCCGCTTCAGCCGCAATTTCACAGAAAGCCGCGGTCAATTCACTTTCCCGTCCTTCCCAGAAGGAAGCCCTGTGGTTTAGATCAAAAGAAATCTTCGTTCCATGTTTTTTTGCCGCTCGTGCTAAATCCAAACAGAATTTACTT
>CAZHXC010000161.1:3260-7279 GCA_964536145.1 uncultured Spirochaetales bacterium
TTTCCGGTGACATTGCGGCAATGAGACCGGAAATGTGAATGATCTGGGCTCCTTCTTCCTCAAAGATACGATCAAGGTCAAAATCCGACGCTTTCAAGGTCTTTCCAACTTCGCCGGCACGGTCGTTGTGTACACGTGGTCCCCGGGGTCCCCAACCGACATCGGCGATATTGAACTGATGCCGGTATCCCCACGGTCCTCCCTGCTCTACGTCCTTCCCCTCATAGTCGATATGCCGCGAGGCGAGATCGTCTTTTATCAATCGTGCGATCGGACTGTCTTTTACGAAGGTGGTTAACACTTTCACTTTGCGGCCCAAAGATGCCGATATCGATCCGACATTCGATTCTGCGCTGGTGACTTGCATCATAAAATTCTTAGCGGTGTGAACGGGCTGGAAATCGGTGGGTGTAATTCTCACCCCCATGCTCGTAGGTATCAAAAGCGCATATTTACAATTTGGTTTCAGTGTAATGGGCATTTTTAAAACTCCTCATAATGCAATGTCGGGCAATCCGCCACAAAAGTGCCGGCCCGTTAAACCTGGTACGCTGAAGACGAGATGTCTCCACCGGTTCCGGTCCAGTTCGTATGAAAAAACTCACCCCGGGGCTTGTCTATCCGTTCATAGGTGTGTGCGCCAAAATAATCCCTTTGAGCCTGCAGCAGGTTGGCAGGCAGCCGTTCGCTCCGGTACCCGTCAAAGAAACTCAACGCGGCGGAAAGCGAGGGAACCGGTATACCCAGTTCAATTGAGGTAGACAGGACGCGCCGCAAAGAATCTTGAGACTTTCCCACAACTTCTTGAAAATAGTCGTCCATGAGCAGGTTGGTAAGATTGGGGTTTTTGTCGAAGGCATCCTTGATTTTTCCCAGGAACACAGAACGGATGATACATCCTCCTCTCCACATCAGCGCGATCCCGCCGTAATTGAGCTCCCAATTAAAATTGTCAGCCGCTTCCCGCAGAAGCATAAACCCTTGCGTGTAGGAGATGATCTTGGCAAAAAGGAGGGCGGACTCAAGATCCTGAATGAATTGCTTCTTGTCCCCGGAGAATTTTCGGGCGGGCCCTTTCAGAACTTTTGATGCTTTGACCCGCTCCTCCTTCAGCGCCGAAAGACAACGGGCAAAGACCGCTTCAGCTATCAAGGTGACGGGAATCCCCAACTCCAGCGACGAAATACCTGTCCATTTCCCGGTACCCTTTTGACCCGCGGTATCGAGGATCTTTTCTACGACACGTTCGCCATTTTCATCCTTGTACGCCATGATGTCCCTGGTTATTTCGATGAGGTAGGAATCCAGGGGCCCCTCATTCCAGCGGCTGAATATCTCGTGCATCTCGTCATGGTCGATCCCGAGCCCCTGATGCATGAGACTATACGCTTCGCAGATGAGCTGCATATCTCCATATTCTATGCCGTTGTGGACCATCTTTACGTAGTGTCCCGCCCCACCGGTTCCAACCCAATCACAGCACGCTTCGCCTTCGCTTGTCTTGGCGCTGATATCCTGGAGAATATTCTTCACATGCGGCCAGGCTTCATCGTTACCACCGGGCATGATCGACGGGCCGTGCCGGGCGCCTTCTTCACCGCCGGAAACGCCGGTACCGATAAAACGAATACCCTTCTCTTTGAGGTACTTCGTACGTCGTTCGCTATCGGCATAATTGCTGTTGCCGCCGTCGATGATGATGTCCCCTTCATCCAAATGCGGCAGGAGGGTTTCGATAAACTGATCCACCACTTCTCCGGCTTTTACCATGAGCATCACTCGCCTGGGACTCTTCAAGTTTTCGACAAGCTCTTCAATAGATTCTGCACCGATAATTTCACGCCCTTTTGCCGGACCCTCTAAGAACTCTTTCGTTTTCTGGTAGGTACGGTTATAAACCGCGACTGTGTAACCGTGATCATTCATGTTCAAGACCAGATTTTGACCCATAACCGCAAGACCGACGAGGCCGATATCAGCTGTTCCCATCTCTTTTTCCCTCTGCATAAAAACGCGAAATAGACTATTGTAACTGTAGGGCATCTCGAAAAACCGTTGTTTCGACATCGCCGGATGCGAAAAACCACCATTCTGCAGCCACCATCAAAAGGTGGGTTTTTCGATTTGCCCTGTAGTATTATTGCTCAAAATAATCTTTGCATCAACCTCGTGCGGCACGTTTCTGAGACGCTATGCCGATCAATACCCCATCTCTTCGTTGACGATCACCACCGTAAACTTTTCGATGTCCCCCGGCTTCTGATACATGATCAAAAGCATGGCGCATATTCGTTCCGCGGCGCTGCAATCACTACAAGTCCCGGTCTCCACGCACGGGGTATTTTTCTCGAGGCGGATAGCGTTCAAAGGCGATGCGTGGTGTCGCGTCCGGTGAATGGCAGCATCGAGGTCTGCAGTGACTTTGTTGCGGCCGACGACAACAATCACCCGCTTTGGTCCCGAGCAGGTGCTCGCAACCCGGTTACCCCCGCCATCGAGGTTCACCATAGTCCCGTCAACGGTTATGGCATTCATGCTCGTTAAGAAAACATCTACGCTCCGGTGCTTTCTCTTGAGCTCCAGCCGGCGTTGCGGGTCGCCGTTTGCGTCCCAGTGGTCATACACGGCAACACCTTTTTCTTTCAATGCATCGGCGAGTCCCAGCCCCTGCCGGGTCGTGATTGATCCGCCAAAGCCCGCGCTTTCATCCGGCTCAATCTGCCCGATGATGAAATCTCTCGCTTCCGGCACGGTCTCAAAAAAATGAGCATCAAAGTTCCTTTTTTTCAACGCTTCTACCATTTTTGGCGCACGCTTTCGCATCTGTTCTTTTTCAACGTCTAACATGTGTAATCCCCCTCAAAGGTAACTTGCGGAACATAGACCGCAGTAACTCAACTCTTATGCTAATGACATAATTCCAATCGGTAAACCGCCTTGCATGACAGTCGAGCGATTGAAACAACGGCGGAGACGATTACAATACAGTTCATCGAGGGTAAAGGAGCAATGCATGGCAATATCGATAGGTCAAATTGAGCAGGCATTCAGGGAGCGAATATCCGAGCTTCTGGAAGAACCGGAGTTTCATACAGGCGAGATTGACGGCTCATATGCGCTCAATAGCGATGGATCGCCGATAGTAAAAATCGCCGCGGCCAATGTGGAGTTATCGTATGATCTCTGGAAAGGGATGCGGAATCCCGCCGGCATCGGCAGCTATCCGGCAGGGCTGCCCGAGCTCTGGGAGTTCTACGCCAACCGGAGGAAACGGAGCATCGACGATACCGGCAGACGTTCGATATTCCAGATTCCGAGAAGCTATTCCTCCGCATCAAATGAGTACAAGCGGGCGGTGGTGATTTCGGTGATGTTTCCCTTTTCACGAAACCTGATTGAAAGCTACGCCGGACAAATACTCGAACGAAAAGACGCGAGACCGTATTCGTTCAAGAAGATTTACGACAAGGTGAATCTGATTCTTGAAAAGGCGGTAAGCAGGAGCTCCGTAGATCTCATGACCCGGGGAAATGTGGTCATCCCGCTCGACTACGGCACGGTGGGAGCTATCTCCAAAGAGGTCATTCCGGCGAGCCGCCAGGGTGATTCCCACGGTCCCTGCAAGCAGGTTCACATTCCATTGAAAAGCCTTGCGGTACTTACCGGTCTTGGGCAGCTCGGTATTTCGAGAATGCTTTTCAGGGATGAGGTAGTTGACGGGAAGGTGGAGCGCTTTACCGGACCGTTGCGGTCGATCGTGGTTTTTGACACGCATGAACCGGTGAAAAACTGCGAAGGCGGCATTATCTACCTTTCAGAGGAATGGCGCGACTTTCTCTTCCGGCTTACCGATTTCACCGATATAGACCCGGAGATAAACAAATACAGGTACTGTTCTTACATTCTTGGAAACGGAAAGCGCTGCACCCAATGCCTCCGGCATTGCCCCACCGGCGCCCAGGCTTTTTCGAGACCGGGACGTGACGGCGAATACTCAGCGAAGGTCGCAGCGCAGGAGC
>CAZHXC010000162.1:0-7269 GCA_964536145.1 uncultured Spirochaetales bacterium
CCCACGAGCGCCGCCGAAACCCACTATGAAACCTCTTTCTGCAAATCTTTGACCCGGTTGGTCTTCTCCCAGGTAAACTCCTCTCTCCCAAAGTGACCGTAGTTGGTGGTCCGCTGAAAGATCGGCTTTTTGAGATCAAGATAGGAGATAATTGCCGAGGGCCGCAGATCAAAGCACTTGTTCACCGCCTGGCGGAGCCTTTCATCCGGCGCCTTGCCCGTCCCGAATGTATCGATTTCTACTGAGACCGGTTCGGCCACGCCTATGGCGTAGGAGACTTCGATCTCACAACGGTCGCAGAGCTCGGCGGCAACTAAGTTCTTGGCAACGTGGCGCATCATATAGGCGGCGGATCTGTCCACCTTGCTGGGGTCTTTTCCGCTGAAACATCCGCCGCCGTGGCGTCCCATTCCGCCGTAGGTGTCCACGATGATCTTCCTGCCGGTGAGCCCGGTGTCACCGTGGGGACCGCCCCGGACAAATCTGCCTGTGGGGTTGATGAGAATCTTCTCATCGCCGGTGAGGAGGCCCGTGGGTTCGAGCACCGGTCTGATGACCTCTTTTATCATCGCCTCCTGCACATCTTTATGGGTAATGTCTTCATCATGCTGGTGCGAAAGGACGATTGCGGCGATCCTCTTGGGTATGTGACCGTCATATTCAACGGTCACCTGGCTCTTGGCATCGGGCCTGAGCCAGGTAATCCCGCCGCCTTTTCTCACCTCCGCGGCCTTCAGCAATAGCTGGTGGGCGTAGCTGATGGGAGCCGGCATGAGCTCAGGGGTCTCCCGGCAGGCGAAGCCGAACATCAGTCCCTGGTCTCCGGCGCCCTGGTCATGGCTGTACGGGCCTTTTCCCTCAACGCCCTGGGCGATATCACTTGACTGCTCATGGACGCTGCTGATTACGGACATCGACTCGTAGTCGAGCCCAAACTCCGCCCGGGTGTAGCCGATTTTTTTGGCCACACCACGTGCAACCGCCTGGAAATCAACATAGGAATCGGTTGTTATCTCACCGGCGATAAACACCACACCGGTGGTGGTCATCACCTCGCAGGCGACTCTCGAGTTCGGATCATCCCGCAAGCAGGTGTCGAGCACCGCATCAGAGATTTGGTCTGCAATCTTATCGGGATGTCCTTCGCTCACAGATTCAGACGTAAACTGGTATCCTTCACTTGACATATGAGCTCCTCTTTCTATTTCTGTCTATCGTTTAATATCTGTAATAATCCGGTTTGAACGGTCCCTCGACCTGTACACCGATGTAATCGGCCTGCTCGGGCCTCAGCTTGGTCAACTTGACGCCAATCTTCTCGAGATGGAGTCTCGCCACTTCCTCATCGAGGTGTTTCGGGAGGGTGTACACCTGCGCCTTGTAGCTGTCCCTGTTCTTCCACAGATCGATCTGCGCAAGCGTCTGGTTGGAGAATGAGTTGGACATCACAAAGGACGGGTGGCCGGTGGCGCAACCCAAATTGACAAGGCGGCCCTCAGCGAGCATGAAAATTGCGTGGCCGTCAGGGAATACAAACTTGTCGAGCTGGGGTTTGACGGTTATCCGTTCGATAGTCTCATCATCCTCGAGCCTTCCTACCTGGATTTCATTGTCGAAGTGGCCGATGTTGCAGACAATCGCCTGATCCTTCATGAGCTTCATGTGATCATAGGTAAGGACATCCCGGTTTCCCGTGGCGGTGACATAGATATCCGCCCTTCCGAGGGTGTCTTCCACGGTTGCTACCTGAAAGCCTTCCATTGCCGCCTGGAGCGCGCAGATGGGGTCGATTTCAGTAACGATCACCTGTGCGCCCATACCCTGAAGCGCCTGGGCGCAGCCCTTGCCCACATCACCGTAACCGCAGACAACCGCGGTCTTGCCGGCAATCATCACGTCGGTGGCTCGTTTGATGCCGTCGATGAGGGACTCCCTGCAGCCGTACATGTTATCGAACTTGGACTTGGTGACGCTGTCATTGACGTTCAAGGCGGGAACGAGCAGGGTGCCTTCCGCCGCCATTTTGTAGAGCCTGTGGACGCCGGTGGTGGTCTCTTCACTCGCGCCGTGCCACTCTTTGACTACCCGCTTCCATCTGCCGGGATCGGATTTGGAAATCTCCTTGAGCGTGGCCAGGAGGACCTGCTCATCCTTTGTATCGGCCTTTCTGTCCAAGATGGAAGGTTCCTTCTCAGCCTGATAACCGAGGTGAACCATGAGGGTGGCGTCTCCGCCGTCATCGACGATGAGATTTGGCCCTTTCCCGTCTGCAAACGACAGGGCATCTGAGAGTGCATACCAGTATTCCTGCAAGCTTTCACCCTTCCAGGCGAACACCGGTACCCCCGCGGGGTTTTCAGGTGTTCCATTGCCCACAACCGCGGCGGAGGCGGCATGATCCTGGGTTGAGAAGATATTGCAGCTTGACCAGCGCACCTCGGCGCCGAGATCGACGAGCGTCTCGATAAGCACGGCCGTCTGAATCGTCATATGCAATGAGCCGGTGATCCTCGCTCCCTCGAGCGGTCTTTCGGGTCCATATTTGTGGCGAATCGACATGAGTCCGGGCATTTCCTGCTCGGCTATCTCGATTTCCCTTCGTCCCCACTCATGCAGGGAGATGTCTTTGATACGGTATTCCGTAGTGTTTCTAACTTCGGTCGACATAATACATCCTTTTTGATGCCGGAACGGCATTTTCTTAGTGTTCAAAGTAATTATACACAAAAGCGGCATATATATCCAAGTGGGCACGCATTGACAGCCAATATCGTGTTGACGTACCTTTCTGTGAGGATTGTACCGACACACTATGGAACCCCTGTATCAGATCATTGCAACCGCCGGCACCGGTCTTGTCATAGCCGTTGTATTAATGCCGTTTGTGTTGCACATCTCCCACCGTTTCAAGTGGTATGCTGATATTCATCCTGGCAAAGTTCACACGAACGACCTGCCGCACATTGGCGGTACCGGCCTCTTTCTGGCCGCTACGCTTGCCATTGTGCTGCACTACCTTCTCGATTACTTCATATTCAAGTCCGGTGGTGCTTCCTTCCTGCAATTTCTTCCGCTCCTGGTGGCCTATTTTCTCATCCATGTGACGGGATTGGTAGATGATTTTACCGAAATGCATGCCCGGTACAAGTTCCTGGTCCAATTTGCTGTGGCGGCGGCGCTCGCTTTGATGAGCTATACCATCCGGGAAGTGACCTTACCGTGGTTCGATATCACCATACACCTTGGTCCCGGCGCGTACGTTGTCACCATCCTCTGGCTCGCCGGTACGAGCAACGCCATCAACTTCATAGACGGTATCGACGGGCTCGCGGCGGGTATCTCCGCAATTGCCGCGCTTGCCTATGGCATCGTGTTTCTCATCATCGGGAGTAATACCTCGGCATATATCGCCTTTGCGCTTTTTGGGGCTCTTGTCGGCTTTCTTATTTTCAACAGCCCTCCGGCAAAGATCATCATGGGCGATTGCGGCGCCATCTATCTCGGTTTCTTTCTCGGGTCGCTGCCGTTGTTGGAGCATTCGGGCACCTCGACACTGCTTGGTGTCATGATACCCTTCAGCCTGCTGCTTTTTCCCATCATGGATACCGCAGGCGCAATCCTGAGACGGTTGAGGCGGCGGGTATCGATCATAAAGCCGGACAGAGAACACACCCACCACAAACTGCTCGATCTTGGTTTTTCCCAGCGTCAGACCCTGGTTATGCTCTACGGGCTGGAAATCCTGCCGTGCACAGCGGTTATTTTGTGGGCGGCAACGGGGAATGCAAACTTCTTCTGGCTGTTGGTGGCCACCTGGGTCATTATGGTCACTTTCTTCTTTATCCTGGATTTCTTCTATCATCGCAATGCGGCGCCAGAAAAAGCGGGCCCGTCCTGAGTCCGCGAAAAAAGGTCTGATGCAGGCGGCCCCAAACTATCCACAATTCATCCACACAGACTCTTAACGCTGGATATTACGCGGGAACGGGACAAACAGCTCTATAATAAGATAAATAGCAAAAAAAACTCCACTTTCTTATGATAGTGTCAGGTGAATATGAGAAAAACGCTATTTTGCCGGTTGCCCGGCCGCAAATGATAATCAGTATCGATTTGGCGGACTTTCTATTTGATTATTCCCGGCGCGGGTGATTCAGTCCACAGTTTATCCACAGGCTGAAAACGCGCTAATCCAGCCCCGCTAACAAGTTAGCCACGGGGACTTAGCTCACCTGCCCTTGTAGATGACTCTTACCTGTTTGTACAGCCCGTCGCCTTCGCTCTTGGTTTCGATGTCATTCATGGTGTTCAAGGCGGTATGTATCAACCGGCGTTCGAAGGGATTCATCGGCTCGAGAAGCCGGGAGTTCCGGCTCTTGCGAACCTGGTCAGCGGTTTTGTGGGCCATGCGGACGAGGTTCTCCTCACGCCGGAGCCGGTAGTTCTCCGCATCCACCACCACCTTCATGGAGCTCGGGAGCCTGTTTGCGTATACGTTGGCCAAGAGCTGCAGCGCGTCTAAGTTCTTTCCCTTTCTCCCGATGAGGATGCCGGAGTTCTTCGATTCGATGCCAAAGACGACCTTCTTGTCCGCTTTCCTGATAACGTTGACGGTTGCGTCATACCCCATCCGGTTGATCACCTCGGTGAGAAAGCGGATAGTCTTTGCTTCATCTTCGGTGGTCTCTAAAGGCGGCAGTACCGCGGGTCCCGGGCCGGGTCCGGGGCTGGTACCGGCGCCTTTGGGATCATGATATTCAATCCGATTGTAATTCGGCTCATTTTCAGTATCGATCTCTTCGGTGACCGCTTCGTTCCCGGGAGCGGGGATATCCTCCTCCCGGTCATCGAGATACACCTTGATCTTGACATTTCCTTTTCTAAAGAGACCTTTCTTCTCTTCCTCGACTATCTCTACATCGAACTCTTCACGACTAAGATTGAGCTCTTCTATTGCCCGTTCAATTGCGTCTTTCTCGGTGGCTCCTTCGAATTCTCTTATCATATGTTATCTCCTAATATGCTCATCGCTTCTTTGGCCCTTTCTTAGGCCCGCTATTTGGACCCCTGTTGGGGCCTTTGCCGGGACCCTTGCCTGGACCTTTGTTGCCGCCGCCCCCTCCGGACTTGTCCTCCGGTTCATGGGTCTCCCGGTAGGCGATGGTAGCCCGCTGTTGTATGACGGTGAGAATGTTAGTACACGTCCAGTAGATCAACAGTCCTGACGGCGCGTTGTAGAGGATAAAGAAGAACATGATGGGTAGAAAATACTGCATCATCTTCATGTTCTTTGATGATGAGGTATTTGGCGCCTGCATGAACTTGCTGGTCAGAAGCTGTGTACCGATGTAGATGATCGGTAGAATCCTCAAGTCGTTCCACCCGAGAATTGGCAGCGTGAAAGAACCAAAGCTCACCAGGGAATCCGGTTCCGAGAGGTCGGTAATCCACCCGAAGAACTCCGCACCCCTCAAGGCAAAATGCTTTGTCAAAACACCGTAGAAGGCGATGAAAATCGGCATCTGGATCAACAATGGGAGACAGCCCCCAAGAGGGTTCACCTTCTCACGCTTGTAGAGCGCCGCCATCTCCTGGTTGAGCTGTTGCGCCTTCTCCTTGCCGGGATACTTCTTCTTGAGCTCTTCTATCTTTGGCTGGAGTTGCTGCATCTTGGCCGTGGAATCGAAGCTCTTGCGGGTTATCGGATAAAAGACAACTTTAATGAAAATCGACAGGATGATGATTGCCACACCGTAGTTTGGTATCAACCGGTAGAAGAGATCGAGGAGAAACTTCAGTACCGATTCGAGCCAGCCTAACAGAGCGCTTCTGTCAACGGCTTCATCCATGTTGAGGTTGGATACGCCAAAGGGGTTTTCTCCGGCATTGTTGAAGGTCTCGAGCTGGTTGGGAGTCTTGGGCCCGGCATAGATGAGGAACCTGTCCTCGGTAACCGAGCCTTTGATAAGCGGCCTCGAGAGATACAGGTACGATGTCGACGGAATCTCATCGGAATAGGGCTGCGCGAAGGTCAGGTCGTAGGTCCCCAGGGGATAGGTAAGAAGCGCGAAGTATTTACCGACGATACCTCCCCAGATGAAACGTTCTTCGATCTCGAGTTCCTCTTCACCCCTGGGCATGGAGTTGAACTTGCGTTTGCCGTCAACAAAGGTGACGTATTGCCGGTATTCGCCTCTCCCGCCGAGTGATTCGAACTCAGGGCCGATCTGCGGGCCAAAGCCGAGGGTGTACGCGTTGCCGTTAAAATCGAGATTTGGAAACTCGTTTACGCTGTTCTCGATGGTTACGATGAGCTCGAACATGTAGGTTTCCGGCTCAAAGGTATACCGTTTTTTGAGGGTGAAAGGATGGGACCTGCCGTCCGGGCCGGCGGGCGCGAGGAAATCGCGTTCAAACTCTATGCCGTACTCGCCCCGGCGGCTGTAATCAAAGAGGGCGTCCACCGGCTCTGATCCCGGCACGCCAAAACTCAAAAAGAATGCGTCCACACCGGTGCCTTCGTTGTAGATCATGTCGATGGGCTCGCCCTCATCGAGGTGGCTCTTGAGCTCCAGTGATTGCAGCTCACCGCCCCTGTTGGTAAACACGGCCCTGAAGATATTAGTATCGATGGTGATTGTCCGCTCGTCTACGTCGTCTTCGAGGGGGGCCGGGACGACTTTTGTCGCGCTGCCTGAGGCAAGACCGGGGGTGGTTCCGCGTGCGGTCGTATCTTCCCGAGCGTCACTTGCTTGGCCCGCGTCGCCTTCTGCGGCGTCTGTGGCGCCGTCGCCTGTTGCCTCAGATGCGGCGCCGGGCTCTCCTGTGTCGCTTACCGCCGGGGTTTCCGGCACAGGTTCTCGCGGCCAAATGACACCTTGCAGTACAAATCCTACGGTGATGACCACCACCGACAGGACTACCGCTAATAGCGTTTTCTTATCCATGGGTTCTCCCTAAATGTGCTTTGTATATAAGGAGCCCAGGCTGCAATCTTCTTATCCCGCCGGCATGCGGTCACACGTTTTTCACCGGCTGCTGCCGTGTTGCCGGATGGTGAAGGCCACCGGCTGCGCCCGCTCCGCTTGGACCGGCGACCGCATGCGCCGGCTTTTGCCAACAGCGAGCGTCTGCTCGACCCGTCGGCCGGATCAATCGGATTCGCCGCAAAACAGCCGTTCTCTCTCCAACAGAGAGCAAAACTGCTCCTCGCGGCTTTTGTAGGTGTCTTTTCCGGGGTAAACCACAACGACAATATCAAAGCCCGGT
>CAZHXC010000163.1:0-395 GCA_964536145.1 uncultured Spirochaetales bacterium
GGTCCTAATCCCGCTGAGAATGCGGCAAGCTCGAGATAGGTTGCCGCGATAATCGAGTCACCAGGACCTCTTGTGTCAGGTGCATAGGCAAGGACCAGATGCGGCGCCCCACGGCAGATGTAGTCATATCCGGTATCGTAGATACTCAGGATGGTTTGCAGGCGGTCAGCACCCGGTGACATCGGATCCTTATGGATTTCGGAACGGAAATAATTGGCCACCATCCTTGAAATTTTGTTCACGTTCTCGTTTTCGTATACCACGATCCATTTGACCTGTTGGCTGTTGCTTCCTGTTGGCGCGTAGCGGGCGATTTCTATGAGTTTTGAGAGCTCCTCCCTGTCAACCGGTGCATCCTTGAACGCCCGGATAGACCTGCGGGCTCGAAATATGTG
>CAZHXC010000163.1:405-7220 GCA_964536145.1 uncultured Spirochaetales bacterium
CGCTCAGGGCTGACGAGCAACTCGTTGTTGACCGGTGGGCACTTTTCAACGGGCATGTTCTCAAGTGACAACGCATCATGCGGGCAAACGGCAACGCAGTGACCGCAGCTGATGCATCGATTCTGGGCATCGGTAACAGGCTTTGGGTACGAATTGGCCGGTTGCTCAATAATCCGGGCCGGGCACACTTCAACGCAAAGCCCGCAACGAGTACATGCACTTTCCGATATAGTAAATAGCATAATGTCTCCTACATGGCCCCTGAAAGCTTTGTAACCCAAAACCCCCCGGAAATCAACCTTTGGGACACACGGGGCAAGAACGAGATGAGGAGAGAGCTTGACAGAAAACTAACTTTTATCAATTACTACTTGCGAAATCGCAAAAACTAGTTTATAAGTGGAAAATCAGAAACCAAAATAACGCGATAGTGTAGGTATAGTAATGGAAGAAGCAGGAAAAGGCGCAATTCTTGAGGTCAAGGATCTGAGAACTTACTTTTATACCGACGAGGGCGTGGTCAAAGCGGTTGATAAACTCTCTTATCACGTAAACCGAGGAGAGTGCGTAGGGCTCGTAGGTGAAAGCGCTTGCGGAAAGAGTGTAAGTGCGATGTCGGTGCTGCGACTCATCCCGTATCCCCCGGGGATTATTGTTGGTGGAGAAGTCAAATTCGACGGCGAAGACCTTATGAAAGTCAGTGAGGAACGAATGCGGGAGATCCGCGGAAACCATATTTCGATGGTTTTTCAGGAGCCCACCACTTCGCTCAATCCGGTACTTACCGTTGGCCGTCAGATTTCTGAGACCCTGGAGTTGCACCGCAGTTTGGACAAGGAAACAGCCACTGCTGAGGCCGTCCGGCTGCTCAAACTTGTCGGCATACCTGACCCTGAAGGACGCGTCAAGGATTACCCCTACCAGTTCTCAGGCGGAATGCAGCAGCGCATTATGATTGCTATGGCCTTGAGCTGTAATCCGGGTTTGATTATTGCTGATGAGCCGACCACCTCTCTGGACGTGACCGTCCAGGCACAGGTGCTCGAAGTGCTTGCCAACATGAGATCAGAGTTCGGCACGGCGGTTATGATCATTACCCACAACCTTGGCGTTGTGGCCCGTTACGTGGACCGCGTCAACGTCATGTACGCCGGACGTCTGGCGGAATCCGGTCCGACTGATGAAATATATCGGGCGCCGAAGCATCCCTACACGTTAGGGCTAATCGGCTCGGTACCCCGTTTGGACGCTCCCAAGCAAAAATCGCTCCGGATTATCAGAGGTTTGCCGCCCAACCTGGCACGTTTGCCAAAGGGTTGCTCTTTTGCACCGAGGTGTGATTATGCCATGGACAGGTGCCTGGAAGAGGATCCTGAACTGGAACAGGTTGGAGAAAACCACTGGCGGCGGTGTTTTTACGACGCTGATAAGTTGGTGAAAGAAGCAGAAAAAATGGAAGCAGAGCTCGAAAAATAATCTACTTTATACATAAGAAGGTTTGAAGGATCATGGAGAATAACCATTTAATCGACGTTGAACACTTGAAGATGTACTTTCCGGTTACTGCCGGAGTATTTCGGAGAAAAGTAGCGGACGTGAAAGCGGTTGACGATGTCAGCTTTTACGTCAAAAAAGGCGAAACGCTGGGGCTGGTAGGTGAGAGTGGTTGCGGAAAAACAACAACCGGCCGGTGCATTCTCCAGCTGTATGATATCACTGAGGGCAATGTATTTTTTCAAGGTCAGGACCTGACGAAGATGGACGCAAAACATCTCCGGCGGATGCGGCGAGATATGCAGCTGATCTATCAAGATCCGTTTGCATCACTCGATCCTCGTATGACCGCGGGAGAGATTATCGGTGAGCCGCTTCTGGTCCACAAGATAGTGAAAGGCCGGGAGTATAGAAAACAGGTTAGGGACCTCCTCGAGATGGTCGAGCTCACCTCTGCTATGGCTGACCGGTATCCGCATGAGTTCTCAGGCGGGCAGAGACAGAGAATCGGTATTGCCCGTGCCTTAGCGCTCAGGCCGGCGTTTGTTGTGTGTGATGAGCCTGTTTCGGCGCTGGATGTTTCCATTCAGGCTCAGGTCATTACCCTGCTTATGAGGCTGCGTGAAGAGTTGAACCTGACCTATCTGTTCATCGCTCACGACCTGTCGGTTGTTCGAAACATCTCCGACCGTGTTGCGGTTATGTACCTCGGAAAGATAGTAGAAACCACTGACAGTGATGATCTCTATGCGAATCCGCTTCATCCTTATACAATATCGCTTCTATCGGCAGTGCCCATACCTGATCCGGAGGTAGACCGAACAAGGCAGCGGATCATTCTGAAGGGAGACGTTCCAAGCCCGATGAACCCTCCCAGCGGATGTCCTTTCCACCCGCGGTGCTATCAGGCGGTTGACAGGTGCAAGGTTGAAGTTCCCGAGCTGAGGACGATAAGCGGGGAGCATCGGGCGGCTTGTCATCTTGTCGAATAGTCGGGGCAGACAGCATCTTTTGCCCAAGCGGGTAAACGTTCGAGAAAAAGAGAATTATGAGACCTAGCGGTTCTGAAACCTCAGGCGCTAAGCGGGTAGTCGCAATCGCTGTGGTGGTTGTACTTGTCATTGGCGTTGTTACCGGTTTGATCATCTATGGGGACAAAGTTGCTCCATTGCAAGCTACCGTGCTCGAGGTGGATGATTCTCAGGTGACCATGCGCTACTTCCTGAAACGCGCCTCCCAGTCTGTTGAAGCCCCCCAGGGAGTTCTGCAAAAACTTGTTACAGAAGAAATAGTAAAGCAGGTTGCTCCGGAGTCGCCTTTCTCCATCAAGATAACCGAAGAAGAGATCGACGGCGCTCTACGTGAGGCTGCCAGGAGAGAAATTCTTGCCGTACAGGCAAGAGCTGAAGAAGAGTCACAGGGCGCGACCGGTGGTGACGATGAAGGTGTAACCGGCCCGGAAGAAGTATTCGAGGGTGACGAGGCGGTTGAAGCGCAGGATGCGGCGGTAGGAGACGATGCCGCGGCGGAAACACCCGGAGAAGAATCCGGCGTCGTGGAAACGGCTGTCGGGGAGACCGAAGGTGGTGAGTCGCGGCCTGACACGCTAACAGGAACCATCAGCGAGGGAGAGTTCCGGGAGTGGTACGAACGCAAGCTCGATCAGACCGGATTCTCCGACGACGAGTACAGGGACATCGTTCGCAGAAACCTGCTCCAGTATTACCTTACACAATATTTAGCTGAACGTGTGCCTACCGTTGCCGAGCAGGTGAAATTGCTTGTGATCAGCCTCCCGTCACTGGAAGAGGCGGAAGAGGTTGAGGATCGCCTCGACGACGGGGAAGATTTCTTTGATGTAGCCGAAGAGCTCAAAGCGGAGGATCGGCTCGTAGACCAGACGTTCGACATAGGATGGAGACCGCGGAGTGCCATCAATCCGAGTTTTGCATCTATAGCATTTGATCAGCTTGAGGTTGGAGAGTACAGCGACCCGTTTCCGGCGGGAGAGCGCTACTACGCCATTATCAAGGTGGCGGACAGGGCGAAAGCGAGACAGGTTGGTGAGGAAGTACTCCAGAGGTTGAGGTCAAGCGCTTTCGGAAGTTGGCTGCAGCAAGAGTTGCCGTATCACCGGGTTGTTGTTCACGGCCTGAACAACGGATGGGATCAGGAAACCGAAGCTTGGGTCAAATGGCAGCTACAAAACTACTAACCGGGGAAGGTTGTCGTGATAAGAATCGAAAATATGACCAAGTACTACGGAAAACGTCTGGCGGTAGACGATATCAGCTTCAACGTTGAAAAGGGTGAGATTGTCGGGTTTCTCGGGCCAAACGGTGCGGGGAAATCAACGACAATGAAGATCCTCACCGGTTTTCTGATGCCCACAAGCGGCGATGCCTGGATTGCGGACCATAATATGGCTACCGACTCTCTTGCGGGGCGCCGCCTGATCGGCTATCTGCCTGAACACGTCCCGCTCTATACCGATATGACAACCCGGGCGTATCTCAATTTCGCCGGCCGGATTAGAGGTCTGGACAAGAGCACCACCCGGCGTCGAATTGAAGAAGTAGTCGAACAATGCGGGCTTGAAGAGTATATCGATGTACTTTTGAGCAAGCTATCGAAGGGGTACAGGCAGCGGGTGGGGCTCGCGCAGTCGATTATCCATGATCCGGAAGTCTTGATCCTCGACGAGCCGACAATCGGTATTGATCCGATACAGATATCCCAGACGAGAAACTTGATCAGAGTGTTGGGAGAGAATCGCACTATTCTCCTCTCTACACACATATTGCCGGAGGTCAGTATGACCTGCGAGCGTGTGATTATTATTCATCAGGGCAGAATTGTGGCCGAGGACCGGATCGAGAACCTCTCCACGTTGCTGAAGGGCGGCAAGCGCTTACGCTTGAGGGTTCAGGGGCCTCCCGATGAAGTAACCGCTACCCTTAACAAGATAAGTGCTATCGACAATGTTGAGTTCGAAGAACCCTATCATCTCATCGAATTTGCCACCGAGAACGAGCCGCAGTCCGAGATTACACAGGCTTTGCTGAATCACGGTTGGACGTTGATGTCGATGGAATCCGTAGAGATGAGTCTTGAAGATATCTTCCTCCAACTCACCTCGGTTGAGCAGGAAGTGGATCAGGAGGAGGTAACGCGTTGAGAAACATCGGAATCATCTGCCGCAAAGAGTTGACTTCATATTTGAACTCACCTATGGCATACATTGTTACTGCAATTTTCCTGGCTCTATCCGGGACTTTCTTTGCCTCTTATCTGGCGGGCATCAACTACGCGGATACAACAATCAGGGGATTTCTGAATGCGGCGCAAATCCTCATTCTGCTTTTTGCTGCGGTGCTCACCATGCGTCTGGTGGCCGAGGAGAGGAAACTCGGAACATGGGAGTTCCTGCTCACTTCACCGTTGAGAGACGGGGAAATTATTGTGGGCAAGTTTCTTGGGAGCCTTGGAGTCCTTGCGGGTATGTTGGTCCTAACGCTCTACTATCCCCTCCTGCTTGCCATTTTTGGTGATCCTGATATCGGGCCGATCGTCACCAGCTATCTCGGGCTGCTGTTGCTTGGAAGCGCCTGTCTCGCGGTTGGTGTTTTTGCATCAACGCTGAGCTCGAATCAGATCGTCTCAGCGGTGGTTGCGGGTGGAATACTCTTTGCCCTCTGGCTGCTCGATGTTGCGGGTAGTTTTGCTCCCGGTGGCTTTGGAGAATTGCTTTCCTACCTGTCGTTGTCGTATCATTTTCCTGACTTCATGAGGGGAATCGTGGATACGCAAGCGATCGTCTATTACTTATCTCTTACCGGCCTTTTCCTCTATTCTGCGACGGGGTCGATTGAAACAGGAAGGTGGAGCTAGCATGTATACTTCAGTTTTCGCATTATCAGGCCTGGCATCCCTCCTGGTTGGTTTCATATTCAGGCTCGTGTTGCCCGGGCAAAAGTACTACGCGTGGGCGATCTTGGGCCTGGGCGTAGCTTTGCTCGCCATAAGCGTGATTTTAGATTTCAGGCGGATGCGAGGCGCCCTTGCCTCGAGACGGGGAAAGTTCGGTGTCGGTACAACCGTGAAGATATCGCTTTTCGCCGGAATAATCGTGTTGGTAAATGCTATCAGCATCGGTACCTATCACCGTTTTGATTTTACCGGTCTCGCCCAGTTTACCCTCACTTCGCAGACAAAAGAGGTGCTTGCCGATCTGCAGGAACCGGTAGAGGTTATAAGCTTTTTCACTCCGGCAATTTCTCCGGCGGTTTCGACCTACGCCCGTGATTTGCTCGCAGAGTATCAGAACTACACAGATCAACTGACGGTATCGGTGGTTGATCCCGAATTGAAACCCGATTTGGCCAGACAATACGGGGTGAATCGGTACGGCCAGTATTACTCGCAACTGCAGGGGGTAACGGTTTTCAGGAGCGACCAGGGGCAGCGTGACATATACGGTCTGCAAATAGCCCAGGAAGCCGAGCATGCCTTCACGAGCGGCGGGGTACCCGAGAACGCCTCGGCGCTCATCATAGCGGGACCGCAGGAGGATTTGGGAACAAAGGAGTTGGAAATCCTGAAGAGTTATCTCGAGCAGGGAGGACGGCTGTTGCTGATGTTGAATCCGGACGCCCCGGACCGCTTTGTAGAGCTCATCAACGGCTGGTGGATCACTTTCGAGGACGGCACGATAATCGATACCGAATCGTATGTCGCGCCGGACCAGGACACGCCACTCGTCCCGAGGACCAACAACAGCTTGGGCCTGGTGGAGACCTACTTCCCCGGCGCCGCCGCCGTGGTGCCGAAGGAAGAGACACCGGATGGTGTGGAGCTTGTTCCGATGGCGTGGACAAGCAGGAAGAGCTGGGTGGAAAAGGGGAGCCTCGTCTCCGACAGGCCGGAGTTTGACGAAGGGACGGACATGAAAGGCCCGCTTGCTGTCGGTGTACAGGTTCGCGCCACCGAAAGCGAGTTGTTCGAAGTTCCCACCGAAACGCGATTGGTGGTAATGGGGGATTCCGATTTTGCAGCAAACGAGCATTTCAAGAACGGGAATAACAGCGACCTGTTTCTGAATGCGGTAAACTGGCTGACGGCGGGCGAAGAGCTCATCTCGGTGGACAGGAAAGTGCTGCCGTCCCGTCGGTTGATCCTCGATCCCGAGCAGGAAAGGTTTTTCCACATTTCGAGCATCGGGCTGCTGCCGTTGCTGTTGATATTAGCGGCGGGATACGTCTGGTGGAGGAGGAGGTAGTATGAAACTGAGTACCATCCTCGTCATGGCGGGGGTTTTGGTC
>CAZHXC010000164.1:0-7202 GCA_964536145.1 uncultured Spirochaetales bacterium
AGACAGACAGCGCCCGCAAGACGGTCCGGGCGGCCGGCAAGAGAGCGCGGGGGAAGTCGCGCAGGATTCACCGGCCGGAACGACCGATGAGCGCGGAGGGGACGGCCGGCAGGAGGGGCCGCCTGAGACCGGACCGGGAGAGCGCGATGTTGCCGACGACGAAGCCGAGGGTGAAACAAAGGACGATCTTTTCCCCACGTTAGCGGAAGACCTTGATATCGACGTGGTGCCCTACACCGAACCTGATGGGGAGGTCAATCATCGCGCGTTAGGCGCACCGGAGCTTATCTTTCCTGAAGATCTGGGCAGGGTCGGTTATACATTTACCCTCCCGCTCACCGTGAAAAACCTGACTGATGAAAGGGTGCTCGTGGAACTGGACGAGATTTTGTGGCGGGAAACCGACATACTCGAGTCGCCTGTTTCCGCCGCCGTACGGCCCGAACAATCCGCACGGTTGCGAGCACGGGTGCGAATCCCCTCTTCCGTCGATCCCGGCCCAATGACGTTGAATCTCGAAGCGGGCTTTGCGGATGATTTGAGGATTTATCCGCGCCAGGGTTCTGTTTCCATAGATTTAAGAGGGGGAATATTCGGCAGCCCCGCACGGACAGTGCGTCTGCTACCAACACTCGGCTATATTGGGATTGTGGTTGGCGGAATAGTCGCGCTCGTGTTTCTGGTGTTTGCCGTCCGGACCCTGGTGGGACGTGGATTCTCAACGCTGACAGCGCCGGTGTCAAAGTCTATTGCACGCTCGAGGGATGATCGAGAGATAGAGATGTACGTGCAAGGTCAGAATCCAAATATCGGTAGGAGAAACGTTCACTACATCCGTAAGAACGACAGTGCGACGGTAGGCGGAGGGTTTTCCGCTTTTCTCATATATCTCTATAAACTTCCGCCTAAGATCGGGATAATCTACCGTAAAGACAAAAGCTATTCGTTCAAACCGGTAAAGCAGGAGTTTTTTGACAATCCGGAAACCATCGAAGACTGTATCGATAAGGATATCACTGTTGTCTGTACCAATCAGCGGAAGGTGGTCATCCGCTTCCGGCGGTATATTTCGGAGCTCGAGAAAATAAACTCGATAATGCGACTGGTAAGAAAACCTGAGCCAAAAGAGTCCACTGAGCCGGAGAAAGAAGAAGCAGAGAAATAGCGTGGTCCGGACTCTACTCCAATTGTTCGAGGGCAGCGAGGGCTTCTTTACGGATTGAGCGGTGGTTATCTTCACCGGAAAGCCGTTCTATCTCCTCCTTGAGCGAGACTGCGTTGTTTCTGGCGATGCCCCGTATCCCGTAAATCATCACTACAATGTCACCCGACTCGAGAAAACGCGCATAGAGAGAATCGAGCAGATCGGACTCGGTTTTAGAAAGTATCTGAGCGGTCCATTCGAGGATTCGTGTCCGGTCGTTTCCCCAATGCTTTTCGATCACTTTCCTGAAAAGATCGACGGATTCGTCAATATCTTTTTCTGCAAGTATTCGTGCCGATTCTACCCGCAAACCGGGAGGCGTGAACTCGTTTAGGTAAAAGCCTCTGAGCGCCTCGAGTGACTGCGGATCCGCGATTTCACCGAGCGCCCTTACCGCTTCTAAGCGAACATTCATCTCAGGATCTTTTTCCGCCTTGAACATGAGAATCGGAACGGCTTTCACTGCCTGTAGCTTACCGAGCCCGGACGCGGCGTTTACTCTTACTCTCCAGAAAGAGTCCTTCAACGCGGCAATGAGCAACCCCACCACCTCCTGGTTGTCAAAATACCTGAGTGATCCTACAGCGTAATTGCGCAACATAGGATCTTCATCGTAGAGAATTTGCTCTATGACAGGCAGCGCCGCGGGATCACCAATTTTTCCAAGCGATGCGCACGCATACCTTCGCCAGGTTGCCTCTTCCCTCTCGTCCTCGAGAATGTCTATCAGGGGCTCGACCGCCATCGGATTTTTCAGGTCTCCGAGAGCAAGGATGATATCCGGCTTCAGGTCCGCCGGGTAATCGGTGTCATCAAGAAGTTCCAGGAGCATCTCTGCCGCCGCCTCATCTTCCGAAGAACCGATACCTTTCAGAGCCATACGCGCGAGCTCACTATCCGGCGAATCCAAAATCGGTGTTAACCGTGCGGCAAGTTCAGGTTCGGGATTCTTTGTCAGATAGTCGATCGACGCCCGTACCAGCTCTGCCGGCTGTGTATCATATCCGTCCACTATTTCAAGCGCCTCATCCCGGGCTCCCCGAAAATCTATCGCGGAGAAGTATTCGAGAATCTCGCTCTTCAGGTTTGGGTTTCTTGACATTTTGAAGGTTGCCAACACTTCCCCCGCCAAAAGATCGTCCTCTTCGGTCGTCAGCTTGTTGATCAATTCGATAACCTGATTGTCTATGCCGTAGAGCAACAGCTCGCGTCTCTCTTCAGTAATCGACTGTACTTCCTCCTTCTCTTCAACATCTGCGGCGATGTCTCCGTTGGTGCCGTCCGCCGTTTCCTCGGTGGTGCCCTGTTCAACCTCCTGCGCCTGCACCGCGATCGTTGCAAGAAACAACACAAACCAAATGGGGAGCTTTCTCATGGTAACCGCCTCCGAAAGCGTGCCGTCAGATCTTTGAGCATTTCAACCCTCGTGAGATAGTATCCGCCCATCACCAGTGCGGAAAAAATACCCGCCGCCAGGAAGACGAGGAGAAACCCGTACAGTGTTCTCCCCCCCCCCCACCAGTGATCGAGGACTCGGTTAAACACCACAATGAATATGGCGCCCGGTATGGATGAAAGAGCCACTTTGCCGATGGTAAGAAGCACCCGTAGCCCCTGGATATCCTGTAGTTTCTTTCTTACAAGGATCAAAAGCAGGATGGAGCCTATTGTAAATGATATCGAGTTGGCAAGGGCTATCCCGCCGGCACGCAGAAAGGTCTCTTTCAGCCGGAGAGACAGCGCTACGTCAACAACGGCGAGAATGATGGCGATAAAAAAAGGGATTTTGTATTCGTCAAGAGCGTAACAGACCCGCTGTAAGAAAGTAAAAAACCCCACGCTCACCAGACCCAACGAGTAGTAGACAAGCACCGGGCTTGCAAGCATCACGTTTCCATAGGTGAACTCTCCCTTCAGAAACCCCACTGAAATGAGCTGGGTGCTCATGGTGCAGAGAAAGACCGCAGATGGAACCAGCGCTGCGATCATGAATCTGAGGCCGTATTGGATGCTTTCGGTAAGTCCCGGAAGATCGTTTCTCGCCGCCTGGCTGCTCATCCGGGGATAGAGTACGTTTATTATCGATGCTGAAAATATTCCAAAGGGAAGCTGAAAAAAGACGAGGGCGATGGAGACTGCGGTAACGCTCCCCGCTTCGAGTCCGCTGGCAAAGCGGATAGCAATGATCTGCGTTACCGTGAATACCGACGATGTCGCGAGAATCGGCAGCCACTGCCGGACGATCCGCTTGAAATCACGGTCCGCAAATCGGAACCGCAGCCGGATTCTGTATCCGAGCTTGTGGAACAGGGGATATTGAAAGGCAATCTGTGCAAACCCGCCGGAGAGGACCCCCGCGGCCATCGCATAAATGTCGAGCCGGTTTCTGAGGTAGGTCACGCAGGCTATTACCGCAATTGAAAAGAGAAGGGGTGTAATTGCGGGTACCACAAAATACCTGTGGGTGTTCAGAACACCCATCATCACCGCGCTGATGCTGATGAGGAGCAGGTAAGCAATAGTCCAGCTGAACAGCCTGGAGGCTGCCTCGAGCTGCTCGGGTGATTTCAGCTCGGAGAGGACTTTCGCAACGAGGAAGTCTGAGAAGATGATGCACAGGAGGCAAAGTGGCACGATGATGAGGACCTGGAGGGTGAGTATACTCCGTACGAGCGGTTTTGCGGTGCTACCATCCGGATTGTGAACGAGGTTCCCCGAAAGTACCGGAATAAATGCAGATGAAAGTGCGCCCTCCGCAAGCAGTTTCCGCAAATTATTAGGAACCGAGAAGGCGAGATTGATGATGTCGGCTTTCTCCTTGCTAAAGAAGGTTGTAATCACGATGATCCGCACGAAGCCGAGTATCCGGGAGAGAAGCGTGCAGCCCATGACCAGTACGGATGTAAACGCGCTTTTTCCTATTTCAGTTTCTTCTTTCATTGTCCGCAATTATTTGCGTGACTCCATGTATTCAGCGAGGAAGGAATGCTTGAACGTTTCAAAGCTCCCCTCCTCTATGTGTCTCCGCACGGAAATCATCAGATGTTCGAGAAACTCCAGATTATGCCGTGTTGCGAGCATGATGCCGAGTATCTCGTTGGCTTTGAAAAGATGCCGTATATATGCCCGGGTGTATCGTTTGCACACCGGACATTCGCATGCAGTATCTATCGGCTCGAAAGTTTGAGCATTCGATTGCTTTTTCAGGTTCAAAGTCCCTCTTGATGTAAATACCGTGCCGGTGCGGGCGGTGCGTGTCGGGAAGACACAGTCAAAGATGTCTATCCCCGCCGCCACCGCCTCCAGGATGTATTCCGGCGTACCAATTCCCATGACGTACTTTGGTTTTGCGGCCGGAAGCGCACCCGCAGTAATGTTGAGAAAGTGGAGAAACACATCCCAGTCTTCGCCCACCGAAAGCCCGCCGATAGCGATACCCGGAAGATCGAGCGCGGCCGTCTCTTCAGCGGCTCTCAGCCTCAGCTCGTCAAAAAAATTACCCTGCACGATACCGAATAGTGAACCCTTCCACTCATCGCGTGATTCGAGCCACGCGTCTTTGCTCCTCTTAAGCCAATCCATCGTGGTTGTAAGCGCCTCTTCGGCTTCCCTCCGACTGATATCCGGCGGCGTACAGACATCGAGAGGCATGCAGATATCACTCCCGAGTATGCGCTGTAGGTCAATGACCTTCTCGGGTGTGAAATCGTGGTAGGAGCCGTCGATGTGTGATCGGAACCTGACTCCGTCACCACTTATCTTTCTGAACTCGGCGAGCGAAAAGACCTGATAGCCGCCGGAATCGGTTAAAATGTTGTGCGGCCACGTTGAAAACGCGTGCAGCCCCCCGGCCTTCTCTATTACCTCGGGCCCGGGCCGAAGGTAGAGATGATAGGTGTTCCCGAGGATGAGACGTATCCCCATCGCATCAAGATCGAGATGGCTGATCGCTTTGACCGTACCGTTTGTCCCCACCGGCATGAAAGCCGGGGTCTCCACGTTGCCATGGGGCAGATGGAGAGTACCTGTCCGGGCGGATGATCCTGCCGACACACGCTTCTGTTGAAATATCATCACATATTACCGCAATTCAACGTTCTCTCTATCACGTCCTTGCGGTTTTGAACAACCATAGACCGGCGATAAGGAAAACCAGAAATGGTCCCCAGGCGCCCATCATTGGACTCAAGATTGCCGATTTTGCCAGCAGGCTCGAGACCATCTGAGAAACGTAGTAGAGGACGGATACAATGAGACTCAAAAGCAGGCTCATGAGCAAAATATTCTTTTTGAACCGGCCCCCTATGGCGCAGGAGAGAAAAACCACCACCAAAGGGGTCATGGCAAAGGAGTAGCGCTTGTAATACTCGGTCAGCGGTTCACGATACGGTAATCCGGCTTTCTCCAAGCTTTCCACCCAGGCCGCGGCTTCCTCCACGGACATCTCGTCTATATTTCTGACGGTTTTTCTGAAGGTCGACGGATTTTCTGAAATATCGGAGCGGGAGAAGCGGCTCTTGTTGTCCTCGAGGAGATAATTCCCTTCCTCGTCCCAGGTGAATATGCGAACGTTTTGAAGCTCCCACACATCTTCAGACCATACCGCCTGTTCTGCATCGATTCTCCCGATGATCCGCCCCGCCTTGTCTCTTTCCACGACAATAAGCTCACGCAGCACCTGAGCGGAATCATTGTAGTACTCGGCGTGGTATACCAATCTTCCGCCGGCGCTCAAAACGGTTACATTGGTATTGCTCAGGGATTTCCGTTGCTTGAGAAGGTCCTGGGTAAGGGTGTTTTTCGTTGCAAAGGTGTCAATCACAACGTTTTCTTCAAAGTAAAAGCTTCCCACGCTGATTAACGCACCAAAAAAAAGAAGCGGGAATACGAGCTTGAACAGCGAAACACCGGAGCCGAATACCGCTATAAGCTCATTGTTTGCGTAGAGTGTCCCGAGTGTGAACGCTACTGCGAAGAGCAGTGAAGGCGATAGGGAGAAGGAGACGCACTTTGGGATATAGTAGAGTTGGACACGGAGGATTTCGTTAAAGGGAACTCCCAAATTAATATAGCGCACAATATAGGCGAATATGTCCACGAGCTGGAGCAGCAATACAAAGAAAACAAGCGCGACTATGAAGGTGGGGAAGAAAGATCGGAAAACCATGGCCTGCAATGCTTTCACTTTCTCTTCCTCAAAATCATGAAAAACAGCCCGATTGCAAAGATGATGAAGTTAGGGAGCCACATGGAGAGGAACGGCGAAAAATTGAGTCTGAACCCGAAATTTTGCCCCGCGATAAGCATTCCCCAATATATGATCGACACGAGAAGCCCGATACCAAAGCCGACAGATCTCCCGCTCCGCTTTGCAAAAATACCGACGGGGAACGCAAATACGATAAATACAAGGCACCCGAAGGGTAAGGAGAACTTCCTGTTCAGGTCAATCTCATACGTATGGAGAGAGCGGTCACGAATTTCTGTCCGTTCAAGCTCTGTGTACTCGTTGAACGCGCCTTCAAGATCCCGTCTGAGCTGCGGTGACGGGGTGTCGTTTATCCCGGTATCCTCGGCAAGCGCATAGTATTTTGATTTCAGGTCATATCTGCTTTTGCTCACTGCTATCTGGTGCGAGTCTATCTTTTTCCGGAGTGCCTTTCGTTTCTCGAGTATCGCAGCATACACGTCTACGGTACTCATCTCACGCGGACCGGGATTTGACAGCGAGAAACTGATATCCGCAAGAAGGATGTTATAGACCATCTCCTCGGATTCAAAATACTCGTATTCCTTCTGCTTATTCTGCTCGCTGGTGTGGCTGAAAACGTCCTCGAGCCGGAGCGATATCACCCCGGGTTGCTCCACATTTTCGATCAGATTGGCATTGGCCGCGGAAATAACCCGCCTATTCTTCTCCTCGGTCTCATCAAGAATAACGATGTTGCTTATCCGCCGCCCATCCACCTCTCCGGTGATAATGACCGAATCCTGGCAC
>CAZHXC010000165.1:0-5194 GCA_964536145.1 uncultured Spirochaetales bacterium
ATCTCTCAGTTTTGACGGAGCGAGGTAGAGATAGTTCTTTTTCTCCATGACGTGATCGGCAAACTCGTTTCCAACCATGAGCCCTATACGACGGGGCGTGCCGTCCTGATCTATCACATATGCACCCGCAATTTCCGGTTCTTCTCCGCCGTCATCACCAAACTCAGGGACGGTCAGCGGTTGGCCATGCGCTCTCAAGATTGAGCCAAAGCCTTTATAAAACCACTCCGGCTGAACCCCTACATTGCCGGCGCCGGGTTTTCCGCCGTCCACGCCCCACTGGAAGACTTTCATGCTATCCGTGAGCGGGGCGTCCGTGCTTTCTTTTACATGCATAGCGTCCCGGTCCTTGGCGCTTCCAATGTGTGTCAGTCCGGTTCCGCACACCAGGCACCGCGCCGGCTCATCCGGATGATCGAACGCCGGGAGCAGTTGCCACTCTGAGTTACCGGTGTAGATTTTCTCGTAGTCCAGCGTCTCGTCGGAGGTATGCTGAGTAACCTCCGTTTCGACAGATGCGCCTTTTTCCAGGGCGCTCTGTGCCAGCGCGTAAACCGAATCGAAACCGTCGATCAGATGACATGAGCTGTCGCTTACTACGCCGATACGACGCCCCTCTTCTGCGTGTTGAATTTGAATTAACCGCATTCGATACCTCCCTTGGTGCTGCGGGAAAAGACGGCCCGCAAAGATACGTTAACACTCTGTATACCACCTGATATCTTGCTTCAGCAAGCGCCCGGTTCGACAACGGTCAGTTCGATGTCGCGTTACCGCCCCTCAATAGTGCCGGCAGCTACGCTAAGCCGAATACTCCAGGACGCCGTCAGCCCTTCTTGAGGCTGCACCCGCCGATCATCGCCTTACGGCCTATTCTCGCTGCGTCGTCACTTGCCGCAGCGTCAACGACAAAGGCGGGCAACGGAACGTCAGCTTCATTGACCTTGCCTCCGGATTGTGCCGCCGACTGTTTGACTCATTCTGCAATTGTCAATCAAACTCATGTGCGTTGACACTCACAAATCGAGCTCCTATCATCTATCGATGTCAGTACTTGATACAGAGTCAAGTTGACAAGTCTGCAAAAAAAAAACGGAGCGCGAAGAATGAGCAAGAAGGCTACAGTTACAATCCATCCCGCATACAAGATAGGCGAGATTTCACCCCGCCTGTTTGGTGCGTTTCTCGAACCCATAGGATCGATGGTAAACGGCAGCATGTATAATCCGAAACATCCCACGGCCGATGATAAAGGCTTTCGAAAAGATTGGATCAAAGCGCTTAAGGAATCCGGCGTCCCTGCGGTTCGGATGCCGGGCGGCAATTTCGTTTCCGGGTGGGACTGGAAGGATTCAATCGGTCCTATGGAGAAGAGGAAGGCGCATCTCGACCTGGCATGGCGTCAATATATACCAAACGACATAGGCCATGATGAGTATTTGCAGTGGGCGGAGCGCGTCGGAACCGAGGCCATGTATACAATCAATCTTGGAACGGGTGGCATAAACGATGCGATCGATATGGTCGAGTATACAAACCATGAAGGCGGCACCTACTGGTCCGATCTACGCAAGCAGTACGGCCATGAGAAACCGTACGGTGTCAAGGTATGGTACCTGGGTAACGAAGCGGACGGACCCTGGCAGATAGGTTCCTGGGAAAAAGACCCGCACGGCTACGGAGTGACCGCCCGGGAAGTGTCAAAGGCAATCAAGTGGATCGATCCGGCAATCGAAACCGTTGCCTGCGCTTCTTCCGCTCCGTACCTTTCGAGTTACCCGCAGTGGGACCTGGAGGTATTGCAGGAGTGCTATGAGCTTGTGGATTACATCTCACTCCACCACTACCATCAAGCTCCGGAGGGCAATCTGGGCGCCTTGCTTGGCGGTACCGCAATGTTCGAGGAATACATCAAGACCGAGATAGCCATCTGTGATTATGTCCAGACAAAGCTGCGCACTAAGAAGCAGATGATGATCTCATTTGATGAGTTTGCAAGTACCATGATGCCGGTGGGAGAGATCCACTACGGGCGCCGTGGCAATCTTCCTCCTGTTTCCTTCAAAGAGTTCTCCATGGATCCTTCCTTTGTGCACCATGATCCGGATGACTGGAGCACACGGCCTGTTCGCAATAGGGGCGCGGAGATTCGTCAAGCCATCACCTCTGCGGCCACAATGCTCCTCTTCATGCGGTATGCAGACAGGATCAAAATCGGGTGTATGACCCGCGGCTTGAACGTCCTTGCTGAGACGAGTCGCGAGCATATCTGGAAATCCGCTGCCCATTATCCGATGAGCCAGCTCATCAAATATGCCCGCGGTGTTTCTCTCGAGCCTTCGGTAGAATGCGATACTTACGATATCCCCGGCTATGCGGTGACCGACTACCGGCAGTACGATTCCCATGAAGGGGTGCCATATATAGAGTCCGCAGCTGCATATGACGAAGCGAACGGCGAGCTCAACGTATTTGTTGTGAACATCGATTGGGAGCAGGATACGACCTTGGAGCTCGATGTCAGCGGATTCGACGGCTACGAATTTGTAGAGCAGGTGGAGCTCTACACCGATGACCTCAACACATCGAACTCCTACGAAAATCCTGACGTTATCGTCCCTTCAAAGAGCTCCACGGCAAAGTATGAGAACGGGAAAGTGTCCACGGTTGCCAAAAAGCTCTCCTGGAACGTGTTCAGGTTTAAGAAGCGGTAGAAAAGAGGAAATAAGGCCGATGTGGCGTCAGCTTGTTCCGGTCGGAATGGGGTGACGGTGCCGCGGGTCGTCAGAATATCTGACAGTATTCCTTCAAGGTCTGTGCCAGCTCGTATGCAAACGCACGAATGGCTTCAACGTCGCGTTCTTCCTCAGGCTGTTTCCGCCACTCGTTGATCCTGGCTGTGGGTGGCTCGTACATCGGCGCCATCTCCGCGCCTTCGAGGAGATTCGCGCAGTACTCCGCCGCCTCAAGGATTTCATCTGAAGATTTTCGCTTGTTCTTGAAAAGCGCTGTATCCTGGCGCATTGAGTTTTCAAGCTCTTGAAGCGCCTTGTAGGCGTGACCTTCCTTGTTGGGGTTGGGTTTGATAGCCGTGGCGAGGTCTCGCTTCCGGTGGAACCCGTAGATTGCTGCCACGATAGAAGGATCGCGTACCGTCCCATCGGGGTAGACGATACCGTGAACATCGCCCCAGTAGCCGTGCACCATAAGCTCGAAGAGATACCAGCCGACGTTGTGCCTTTCGCACGCTTCGAGCGCCATGTCGTATGGATTCGAGCGGCAGAGACATGCCAGCTCGCTGTTTATAAGCGGCTTTTCGTACTTGGCCGCGAGCTCTTCGGCCATTTGATAGGTGGCCTCAACTCTACCGCGGGTCTCCAGATAATCGTGGAACGAAATCACGTCCACCAAGTCCGCGGTGGGCTCAGTATCCGTGATAAAGGTGTTTCCAACCGTGACAGCGTTGTTGCTCGGATCGATGCTCTTTACGTATTGGATATAATGGCGGACAAATTTCCAGAGCTTCGCATCACGCTCGGGCTTCTCCTCCGGCGTCGCCTTGCGCCAATAGTCGTTGCATGTGGGCTCGTTCATGATGTCCCACATCAGCAGCCCTTGCTCATCGCGGAGCGCGTCTACGATATCCTTCACGTAGGCTTCACCCTCTGACCAGTTCTCCTCTTCGAGGATACTCGTATCGAGCATGTTGCCGTTCCACAGTATCGGCATCGTGGTAATGCCAAAGGAATTAGCGGTTCTTACGTAGGTAACGAGTTTATCGATAAAAGCCTTCGGCGATTCATCGTAGACGCTTTTGCGAAGCCATATTCGCGTGCTGTTGAGCATGAGACGTTTTGCGTAACTTAAGTCACGTTCGATGGTTTCCTGGTTCCCGGCCCACATATAGCAGACGCCGCGGATAAAGCTGTAATCATCAAGTGTTTTCATAGAGGTCTCCCGGCAGACAGCCTCAGTTCGGAATCACACAGACAAAGTGCATCTTCTCTTTTCCGGTATTCCTGAAACAGTGCTGCTCGTTTACCGGGACAAAGACCACACTTTCGCTGCCGATTGGGGTTTCGCCTTCCTCGCTCACAACGACGCCTTCACCATCTATGAGGTAGACCTCGTGCTCCCACGGGTGATTGTGATACGGCGTGGAAGCTCCCGGTTGGAGCTCGAACACCCTCATGCAGAAGTTGGGAGCTCCGTCCGCCGCGCTGATCACGTCTCTTTTCATCACACCGGGCATCTCTTCTGAAGGCGCTACATCGAGGTGTTTCTTTATTACCATATGTAATCCTTTTACAGTATCTCGTGTGTTCTCGCCGCACTTTGGAAGGCAAGGTCGATCAATATCATTGTAGCTGCTTCGCCAAAATTGCTCAATAAAAAAAGTGAAATCGCCCCCGTGGAGCCGCCACCGCACAGCAGCGACTCCACGGTTTTTGGTTATCGTAATCAGGCCGGAAAAGAGCCTATTCGAAATGCTTTAGTTTCTCTCTCAAGCTTTCAATCCGAGTCTCTCTTTTTTCGGCAAAGCGTTTGATGCCGGAGTAAATCGAGTCCGGATCAAGGCGCGCATCCGAGATAACATCTCCTTCGGTACCGCCGGTAAGCCACTCATTGTTCCAGTCCGAATAAAGCGAGTATTCATCTGTCAAGGGACCCGCGTCGGCGAGGGGGGGTACTCGTCGAGTTCCCGTGCTCACAACCATCAAATCACACAGCGCCTCCTCGGGCAATACCGAATCCCGATACTCCTTCGGCTGATGCTGAAACAACTCCTCGCTTATCGCGGAAATTACTCGTACGTTTATTCCTTCCTTTTCCAGCCTAGGAAGGATATTCATAAGGTTGGCCGTTGAGGAGGAACCCTGTACCAGGACATACCCTTGCTTCGGTTTGCCCGGATCAAAGTCCCGTATGGTGTAAAAGCCCTTTGCACCGGCTTTGATATCTTTGTCTGCGAAGGTGCTCCTGTCACGTACGGGAAAATCCGGGCGTGCCACCTCTATGACTATGATGCCTACCTTGGGATCCCGTGCTGCAATCTCCGCCGCCGCAAAATACGCCGGCGCTACGTCGTTATAATCCCAAAAATGTAAGGTGATGACCTGGCCTTTCGGGAAGAGTTTCCAGACCTGAGGTGAATAGATTCCAAAATGCGTACGAGCGTCAGCCGCGGTTTCCG
>CAZHXC010000165.1:5204-7184 GCA_964536145.1 uncultured Spirochaetales bacterium
AACCCCGGGCCGGAACGGGCTGTCCTGGTTCTGCTGGCTCCATACCCGTGCCGGAAGGTACATCAACGGTGTAAACGCTCCGTAGCTCCCGCTCAGAGCCCATAGCCCGACGTGTTTTTTGGGATCGAGGGATGCGGATTCTCCCACCAGACCAATCGCGGTCAACGCATTTCCGGCTTCCTGTATACCGGCCTTCAATCGCGTTCCCACGGGATTACTCACCGGATTGTAGTGTCCCCAGATTGAACCTTTTTCTACATTTATCGAATCCGCCAGATCTGCCGCAATCGTAATGAAACGGTTCTCGGTTACGTAATTCAGCCACTTGATGATTTCGGAGATCGCCCGCCGGGTTCCGCGGTTATTCCCGGGCTCTTCGAACAGCTTGATGGAAAGCTCTTTTTCTTCGTTTGAGATCGGGTTGCGTACAGTTACCGTTTGAGGTTCCACCGGCAGGTTCTTTACCTCGAGCCGCGGATCCTGAAAGGGATCTTTGTTCCGGTCGATGCGCAGAGGAGTGTTATCGTCAATCGACTCTGCTATGTCTACCAGGCGGTCCGCTATCCAGTTGCCGAGACCGTTCTGTTCGAGGACCGACATGACTATGTCAATGTTTTTCTTGAACTGGACCAACCGTTCGCGGCTGTCGGTAACGGCACCGTCGCGTATTCCCTCAAACTCCACACCATACCGTTTCTCAAAAGTAGCCGCCAACGCCTGGAAATAGTCTCCATTCATCGAGAAGGAGTAGGGGTGACTCTTTGGCCCGACAACTTGCTTTCCAAAACCGGGGATATTGCCGTTTTCGGTAACCGGCCACCAACCTTTCACGGTGTTGCCGATGACGATGATCGGGCGACGATCCGCAGGATCGGCGTCCTCCATCACCTTCAGGGCGGCAATAACCTGTTCGAAATCGTTACCGTCCTTGAGTGTCAGTACATTCCAACCGTAGGAGCACCACTGGTCCTCGAGCTTGTACGTTGTAAACTGTGGCCCTATGACGCTCCCTATCAATTCATCATCAATCCCTGCATTGTTGAACGAAAGCATCAACCGTAAACGCTTCCCCACCTGGAGTGCCACAGCCTGGGTTTTCATCTCCTGGGCATGCCCCGCGGTTAGCGCAAACTCACCTTCTATGCCTATAACTTTCAGGCTGTCCGGTGCGCCAACCATGTCCCAAAAGGCTGCCTTCCCGGCGGCAGTGGCAATCCCCAGGCCGGAAGGCCCGCTGTTCACATCGTTTGTAACATCGGTGTTTTCAGAATGACCTGAAAGAGCCCTGATACCACGAAGCTTTGCCTGCTCCATCAGTGGATGATCAACAAGATCGTTGTCCTGGAGGATGGTTTTCAACGCATTGCGTGACCTGCGGAATCCCAACGCATCTATTGGAAGTATGGCTATGTTGGGATCGACATGATATCTGTCATCCCCGGTGGCGGCGTGCTTTCTGGCCATCGCCTCGCCCATCAGCATCCAGAGCGCATAGGTGATTGGCGCGTTGTGACCGCCACCAAGCATGAACTTGTCCGAGAAAGGGTGTTTTGGTCGACGATAGTCGTAACGAAGCCCGCCCATTTTCGGGCCTATCAAGTGGGAGGCCACCGTGTAGTGGGTATATGCGAGCGGCCCTCCAAAGTGACCGGTCTGGGAATAATTTCCCATGAGGACCAACGTCATGGCGGAAAGAAATGCGACATCATCGAGGCGTTCTTTGTCAAAATCCGGAACATCCAATTTGAGGTCTCTTACCTCTGAACAGGTCTCAGTTAATGTAACCATACTTCACATCTCCATTATTGATTTTTGCTTTTTTCCTCGAAAGCAGCGTTTGCCGCGAAACCCTCACACGCCCCCGGGGTAAACCGGTCTTTTAATAATTGGTTCTTTTGCATGACCGTAGTAGTAATATAAAAAACGCAAGTAGCACAGTCAACTTTACGGCAGGAAGTTGTGTCGCGCCGGCCGCAGGAC
>CAZHXC010000166.1:0-7182 GCA_964536145.1 uncultured Spirochaetales bacterium
AGCCGCACGAACAGTACGCACGAAACCTATTGCAATACTTTGTGTTCCGTCACTTCATTAATACTAATCCGATGGTGCCGATTGCGCCGTCTCCAATCCCGAGGAGAGGGGATCTTGCAGACCAGGGTATACCGGCGGGTGAGATCATGCTCTCTGAGCTCCTGAGCGCGAGAGGTTACCGAACCGCCGCTTTCGGGAAGTGGCACCTTGGGTATGACGAGCAGTTCAGCCCGCTCGAGCGAGGTTTTGATGAACACTTTGGATTCTATGAAGCGTTCTCACTCTACGCACCCCGCGATGATGCTTCAATTGTGAATACCCCAATAGACGATTTCAGTGATCAACACATGTGGAAACAGGGAAGAAAGGGCGCTTCAGCGATCGTTCACAATGACGTTGTTGTAGAGGAGGACGAATACCTCACCTTCAGGTTCGCGGAGCTTGCATCGGATTATATTCGAGAGAATGCGGACGAACCGTTTTTCCTCTATCTCCCCTTCAATGCGCCGCATACCCCGTTGCAAGCGCCTGCGGAGTACTATGGCGAGTTTTCGCATGTGAAAGACCCGGTCCATAGAACATACCGTGCCATGATCGCCGCTCTCGATGACGCGGTGGGCACTGTCCTTGAAGCCATCGATGATTCCGGCATCGCGGACTCGACGTTTGTGGTGTTTGCGAGCGACAACGGGGGGGTGAGTTATCTGGGAGTTACTGATAACGGTCCTTACGCCGGCGGCAAGTTCAGCACGTTTCAGGGTGGCGTATCGGTACCGATGATGATGCGCTACCCGCCGTCAATTCCCCCCGGGACGGTGTATGAGCGCCCGGTGAGCCTCATGGACATCTTTTCCACCGTAGAGGCGCTTACGCGAGGAGGAGCGGATCCTCCACCGTGGCCGTCGGAAGAAAGAGCCCTTGACGGCGTCAATCTTCTACCCTACATACGCGGAGAGAAAACAGGAGACCCGCATGAGGCCATGTTCTGGCGGAGCTGGTATAACAGCGCAGTGCGGCGTGGTCCCTGGAAGTTGATCGTTCAAAAGGCAGGCTCCCCGCGTACGGATGAATCGGATCTCCTTCGCCTCTTCAATTTAGAAAGTGATCCGTATGAAAAGACGGATGTATCAGAAGAACGAACCGATGTGGCGCGTGAACTGCGAGCCCTGCTCGAGGAGTGGGAGGTGGGTCTGGCGAACCCGAGATGGCCTCCGGTCATGCACTTCTACATGGATGTTTGGGGCCGGCGCTACTGGTTTGCCATATAGTGCGTTGAGCCCGCGCGCCGGCCATACCGCCGGATCCACTAATTTGTATCAAGGACCTTGCGCACCGCCTCACCGAGGCTTTGTACAGAAAACGGTTTCTCAATGAAATGAACGCCTTCGACCAACATCCCCTGGTTGGCAATCACATTGGCGGTGTACCCGGACATGAAAAGCAGCTTGATATGCGGATACAATGCAAGCAGTTTTTCCGCGAGCGCATGTCCGTTCATTTCCGGCATTACAACGTCTGTTACCAACAGGTCGATTGCCCCGCTGTGCTCTCCGGCGAGGCGCAGCGCCTCACTCGGCGTTGAGGCGACAATCACTTGGTACCCCAATCTCCCAAGAATCATTTTTCCGAGGCTGAGGATGGCGGGCTCATCCTCAACTAACAGCACTGTTTCATCTCCACCCGCGGCCGTCTTCTGTGGTCGGGTATCGGCTTTATCTGTTCGCTTTGGCGTATGAACCGGCAGGTAAACTTTCAGCGTCGTGCCCAGCCCGGGCTCGCTGTAAATATTGATAAAGCCGTTATTCTGTTTGACAATACCATACACGGTAGCCAGACCCAGACCGGTTCCCTGCCCCTGCTCCTTTGTGGTAAAAAACGGCTCAAACACGTGCGCCTTGATCTCTGCATCCATGCCGGGACCATCGTCACTTACGGCAAACATGACATAACGGCCCGGAACGTATCCTGTATGCCGCACGCAGTACTCGTCGTCAAGCTCAACATTGCCGGTTTCGATAGTGATCTTCCCCGGGTGTTGGGCAATAGCGTCCCGGGCGTTTATGACCAGATTTGCGAGCAATTGATCGATCTGCGCAGGATCCACATAGGCGCAATCGAGTTTACCGGCGGGTTTCCACAACAATTCGATGCCCTCGCCAATCAGTCTTCTGAGCATCTTGAGCATGGATTTGATTGTGTCGTTGAGATCAAGGGCCCTGGGCGCCACCGTTTGCTTGCGGGCGAAGGCAAGCAACTGCCGGGTCAGGTCGGCGGAGCGGTGGGCCGCGTTGAGAATCTCCTTTATTTCAGCCTGATGCGGATCATCCTCGTTGCAGTCCTCGAGGACGAGTTCCGCGTTGCCGCTGATGACGCTCAACATGTTGTTGAAATCATGAGCTACGCCGCCGGCCAAACGCCCCACGGCTTCCATCTTTTGAGCCTGTCTGAGTTGACTCTCGAGCTCGTATCTGTCGGTGATGTCCAAATTGATGACAATCGCCCCGTCGACATTGCCCTCGCCGTCAAGAACAGGTGCAGTGTAGTTGAGTATGGTCCTCCGCTTGCCGTCGAATGATTCGATTTCAAGCTGTTCATCGACAATCGTCTCACCATCACGGATAGTCTTTGCCAGCGCCCAATCCTCAGGTTCAACATACTCTCCGGAGGGAAGCCGCCATGCTTTGAACACACCATATTCCGATATCGGAACATGCGGCTCGCCGCCCCATATTCTCACGCCCGCCGGATTGCCACGTAAGAGAGTTCCGTCCTTATCGGCAAACCATAGTCCTATGGGTAGAATTTCAAAAATCTGGCGGAGCTGGCTTTCCCGGCGTTTCAGTTCCTCGTTTGCAGCTTTCAGCTCAGTAATGTCATTCAAAGACAGGAGTATGTTATTTCCTGCGGCCGTTCGAATGAGAGTTGCAGAGGCGAGGAAGGTCATTTCGCGCCGTTTTCCGTTACGGTCGAGGACAAGATGCGCCTCAACGTTGTTGTGACCAACACCGGAAGCAAGGGTGTCTTCCAACACCGGAAGTATGTCACAGTGCGCACAGTTGGGGCCAAACCCACAGCCGCGCCGGTCGTCATGAGCATTGATGCAGCCGAAAACACCGCAGGCGCGGCCGGCACGGAGGTCATCTTCAGATACACCGGTGAACGACGTGAAGGCGGGGTTTGCATAGAGCACCCGCCTTTCTTCATCTAGCATGCAAAGCATAACCTGGGCATTGTCATATATTGCCTGTAGTTCCGCTTTGTTGCCGGCGAGACGCTGTTCAGCCCGTTTGCGTTCGGTTATATCATTGAAGACCACCACGTTCAAATTGTCCGCGCATGAAACCCGAAACTCTATATGCCGGATACTTCCATCTTTGCAGGTGACCGGATACTCCACCGGATGGCTCTGAGAATGACCCGTGCGCGCCTCTTTCACGATGTTTCGCCACTCCTCGCGTACACGCGCCCGTGTTGTTTGATCAGGATATGCGAGCGCCCACCATTCTTGGACCGACGGCAGGTCCTCAATGGTATATCCGAACATCTCGACAAACGCGGGATTTGCATAGAGAGTGTTCTCATCTCCATCTGATATCACGATACCCACGGGTGCAAGTTCTGCGAACATTTCGAAGCGTTCTTCGCTCCGGCGGAGTTCCTCAGCCGGAGCACTTGCTTCTTTCACCGCACGGCGTTCCCGGCGCAGGCCGTCCTCAAGCTCTATTTTGTAAAGACCGAACGCCAGGCTGTCGGCTATCTCGTTAAACAAAGACAGCCCCTCTTCATGACCGGGGGCGGAAAGAGGAACTGAAGCCATCATCATCCCGTATGTTTTGCCGTCGTAATGCAATTGGCGGCAACAGCATGCTCCTTCTCCACATCCGGCCGATAGGTTCCAACCGGCGCATTCTAATGCCGGGTCTCGTATGACGATGGTATCTCCGGTTTCCAGCACTTTTTTCATGCATTCAGGGTATGTTTCTTCGCTCAGCCGTGCGGCAACTTCCGCAACGTCATCAACACCTGATGACGCCGTCACCCGGACGGATTGCGTATTATCGTGCAGCAAGGCAATGAAGACGTAAGGATAGTTCATCGTCTCGGTGAGAATCGGGCATACCCCTTCGATGAGCCGCTTTGGATCGTTCTCTTCCCGGACTAACTCGTTGACCTTTCTGATGGTCCGTATTGTATTCTGCTTTTCACTCATGATGTTCCTACGCGGCAGCTCAGATGCGGAGTAACGAAGTATAGCAATGTATTAGCACAGATGCTACGGGTGGTTCCGATGATCGAGTATCTCTCGCACCTTTTCGCTCAACGCCCGTAGAGAAAACGGTTTCTGGATGAAATTCACCCCCTCGTCCAGTACCCCGTGGTGGGCGATGACATTGGCGGTATAACCTGAGGTGAAGAGCCGTCTAATCTCGGGATATATCGACAGAATCCGTTTGGCAAGATCGCGTCCATTCATTTCCGGCATGACGACGTCTGTCATGAGCAAGTCTATTCTGCCGTTGTGTTCCTCTGCCATGTGTATGGCCTCGCCGGGAGTCGATGCGGCGAGAACCGTATAACCCAACCGCTCGAGCATTTTCTTGCCCATTGTGAGTATTGCGGGCTCATCCTCCACCAGAAGAACAGTACCCTGCCCTGATCTGTAGGGATGGTTTGCATCAACTTTCTCTGCGGGTTCGAATTTGTGCACCGCGTATACCGGAAGGTAAATTTTAAAGGTTGTCCCATGACCCGGCTCGCTGTAGACATTGATGAAGCCATTATTTTGTTTGACGATGCCGTACACGGTGGCTAATCCCAAACCGGTTCCTTCCCCCTGGGACTTCGTTGTAAAGAATGGTTCAAAGATATCGGCCGTGGTTGCTTCATCCATGCCGCATCCGTCATCGCTCACCGCCAGCAAGACGTAGTGACCGGGCACAAAGCCGGCGTGAGATGTGCAATACTCTTCATCAAACGCTGCCGGAGCGGTCTCAATGGTTACTTTGCCGACCCCATGGCCAATCGCATCACGGGCGTTGATGAGAAGATTGGCGAGCAACTGATCAATCTGCGCGGGATCAATCCGGATCGGTTTGATTGGCGTTCCCGGTCTCCAGAGCAGATCGATATCTTCCCCGATAAGACGAGCAAGTATCTTGAGCATGGACTCGATGGTTTCATTCACGTCGAGTATTTTGGGAGATACGGTTTGTTTCCGTGCGAATGCGAGCAGCTGCCGGGTCAGGTCCGCCGAGCGTCGCGCGGCATTCTGAATCTCAATTATTTCCGCGTATATAGGATCTGAAGCATCGATTTCGCTTAATGCCAATTCCGCATTACCGCTGATAACGCTCAGCATGTTGTTGAAATCATGCGCCACCCCGCCGGCAAGCCGCCCAACAGATTCCATCTTCTGCGCCTGCTGGTACTGGTTCTCCAGCCTGAGTTGTCCGGTGATATCCCGCTTTACCGCAACGTAATTCAGGATGTCTCCATTGGAATCGTAAACGGGTGAGATTGTCGCCTCCTCGGTGTACAACGATCCGTCTTTGCGTTTGTTGATGAATCTACCCTGCCAGGTTCCGCCATCCGAAATTGTTTCCCAGAGATCGCGGTAAAACCCCTCATCCTGTTTTCCGCTTTTTAGGATACGCGGATTTTGCCCTACAACTTCACGAGGTGTATATCCGGTAACCTGTTCAAAAACAGGATTAACGTATTGGATCTCCCCGTCGATGTCGGTAATGACTATGATTTCTCCGGATTGCTCGATGGCCTTGCTCAGGCGTTCGCGCTCGAGCTCCACCTGTTTGCGTTCGGTGATATCGGTGAACACCGTTGAAAACCTGCCTTCCGTTGGTCTGCTTACGGTAAACTCCAGATATCGTTGTATCGGTTCAAAAAATGCCTCGAAACTTGCAGGCTCGCCGGTCTCGGCCACTCGTGTAAACGTATCAAGCCACGGGGCTTTTCCGGTACCGTATAGTTGTGATCCGAGGGCGCCCACCGCCTTGTTGCGATCAATACCCATTATTCTTTCATACGATGGATTGACATCAAGGATACGGTAATCGATTGCTCTTCCCTTATCGTATACGATCTCGTCTATACAGGATCCGGCCATCATGCTCTCAAAAAGAGATCTGAATCTTTCCTCGCTTGTACGCAACGCTTCTTCAGCATGGATGTGGTGGGTAACAACCTCAGTGTAGACGATAATTCCACCGATTGCCCCGTCATTTTCATACCAAGGGCGGCACTCCCACCGGGTCCATTCAACTGTGCCGTCCGCTCGATAGTAGGGATCACGGTCACCACTCGACACTTCACCCTTCAGTGCGTTTTGATGAACTCTCCGCCATTTCTCAGGAAGGTCCGGGAACACATCATAATGATGTCTGCCGATAACATCTTTTTCTTTTATCTTATACATGTCCAAATAGGGCTTGCTGACATAGATATAGCGCAGTTGTTTGTCATGTACGGCAACACCGCTGTTTGCATGCTCGATGATGTAACGCAGCAAATCACGAGCATGAACAAGAGCATCTTCCGCCATCTTCCGGGAGGTGATATCTGAAGCAATACTCAAGACCGCCGGGCTTCCTTGCCAATCAATCGATTTTGCGGTTATTTCAAGCGGGAAGGTGGATCCGTCTTTTCTGTAATGGTTGACCTCGAACCGGGCTTCTCCCTCTTCGGCGATGTCCCGCATTCGTTCCGCAAGCAATGCCTCACTCTCCGGGACATCCAATTCATGGAGGTTCACCGAAAGAAACTCTTCAAGAGAATCATATCCATGCAAAACGAGTGTTGCCCGGTTGGCATAAACAAAACGGCCTTCAATATCGTGAATCGTAATTGAAGCCGGAGCGGCATCGAGCATGCTGCCGAGAAGAGAGATATGCTCTTCTCGATCGCGAAGCGCTTGTTCGCCCCTCATGGTTTCAACAGCTTTCCACACCGCATCCATAAGGAGCGTCAGCTCCAACACATCGGTCTCGTCATAATCAGAGGTCTTGTTCGCCACACCAACGACCGCAACGATACGCTCATTATGAAAAACAGGAACAGTGAGGAACTTCGTGAGGAAAACGTGTCCTTCAGGGACACCCTTTTTCAGTGGATGTTCACATTGGTAATCGTTAAGAAGAATAGGTCTCCCTTGGCGAACCGCCTCTC
>CAZHXC010000167.1:0-7160 GCA_964536145.1 uncultured Spirochaetales bacterium
TGCGGCCCATGTACATCTTGTCCCACAGATATCCGATCCGCATCGGATCCTCGTTCAGCAACTTGTTCCGGATAGGTCCTAAGATTGTCGCGCGATCGCTCGCGGATGCCGTACAAGGCGCCATACCGATAATTCCGTCATCGGTATAAATCTCGATCCTGCCTCTTCGTGTCGCCGTCGTTTTTATTATGGAATTCCAGAACGGCGTCTCCAGTTTCCCCAGATCCACGGTAGTGATCTTGATATCTGTAATTTTCATGAACCCTCCTGTCGATGGTCATTGCGCAGCTGCCACCGAATGATAGTAAAACATGTGGTGTGGTGCAAGCGACCGGAGCGCAGGAGCGCAGGTCAAAGAAAGCGGTCGAGCACATGTTTTCCAACATAGTGTGCCCGTTCACCCAGATAATCGTGGATTCTCATTAGCTCATTTAGATGCTGGCCGCCGGCGGGGCAGTTGACCATCTTGCCCTGTCCGAGAGACCGGCCAACGCAGAGGTGAGCGATATACGGATCCCACAGCTCTCCCGAACGTCCGGAGACAATGGTTCCGTAGCCGGCTTCTTTTGCAATGCTGATTGTCTCAAAGGTCTCGGTCAGTGTGCCTACCTGGTTTGGCTTGATAACCACCGCGTTCGCCGCGCCCATGCTGATGCCTTTTTTGAGTCTTGCGGGGTTGGAGGTGAAAAGATCATCTCCAACCAGTTGTACTCTGTTGCCGAGCCGCTTTGTCAGCTCGCTCCAGCCCTCCCAGTCATCCTCGTGGAGACAGTCTTCCATACTGATAATGGGATACTTGTCGCACAGGTCAACCATCCACGCTATCCACTCGTCTCTCGTGAGTTCTTTGCTGTCCAGCGAGAGGTGGTATTTGCCGTCCTTGTACAGCTGTGTAGCGGCCATATCGATATAGAAGCCGAAATCTTTCCTTGGTATGTATCCCTGCTCCTCGATGAACCGTGTCATGGTGTCAAAGGCCTCTTCGTTTGAGTCAAATCGTGCGGCAAGCCCTCCCGCCAACTGGGCGAGCTTTGGAATACCGACACCGCGTTTTTGAACTGTTGCCTCACGCAGCTTCTCGTAGATGTCCGCACTCTTCAGGTAGCCGTCTCTCGAGTCGGTTGCGGTAAGCGCGTAGAGTTTGTACTCCTGAAAGTCCGCAGTCCCGGACATACCGACGTACGCGGGTCCACCGTACATGACGTTTGCCAGGGATATAGGGAGTTCTCGCCCCCCACCGAGTTGCTCAAAGAGTTGTACGCCCCGCGCTCCGGCGGCGGCATGAGCGTTGGCCAAAGAAGTCGCGATAATCGAGTTTCCGCCAAGCCTTGACTTCCTCTCGGTGCCGTCAAGCTCTATGAGTGCGGTGTCTACAGCTTCCTGGTCCCCGGCGTCCATGCCTTTCAGCCTGTCGGCTATCTCGGTGTTCACGATCTGAACGGCCTTACCGACTCCCATCCCGCTGAAGTAACTCTTCTCCTCATCCCTCAGCTCGAAGGGCTCGCTGGTTCCCCTGGAAGTCCCCGCGGGGGCCGCCGCCCTGCCCGAGCTGCCGTCTTCGAGGTGGATGTCCACCTCGATGGTGGGAAGCCCCTTTGTATCGAAAACCTCCCTCGCATGCACTAACGTGATTCTTGATGCCATCTGACTACCTCCCGGTTCTCGCTATTTGCTTCAGTATATCATGCCGCTTTGCCGGGTTCGCGGGATTAAGACGCTCCAGAGCACCACGCCTTCCACTGGTGCCTGCATCTGCGTTCTCAATATGTTGAGATGCCGCCGGTGAGCGGCTGAAGGATCCGCGTTAACTTGCCGCTACTACCAAAGTAGTAGCTGATATCTGGCCGGGCATACTTTCACAAAATAAGTTGTTTGCTTTTCCAGCCACGATACTTTTGCATATTGTTGGTAAGTTATTTATACATATAGATTTATATTTTTTTTTCAAGCCTTGGCACGATACTTGTAAAAGAAATGGTAAATCAATGTAAAGGCGTCCTTGGCGCAAGAGTATGAAAAGAGTAATTGCGTTTTGCAACCGAGAAAATGGAGCCGGAAAAGCACACCCGGCCATAAGCGTTTCAACAACTTGTGCCCGCACGGAACGGAGAGCTCAAGAATACAAGGTTTTGGAGAAAAACGATGCAGGAAGTAAAAGAAAGAGACGTTGAACAGGATCTGTTTCTCGAAGACGACGAGGACGAAAACTCGCAGATTAACAAATATCTGCTGTTCAATATCGGGGAGGAGGTGTACGGGATCAACATCGGTAGCGTCACCGAGATCATCGAGTTGCAGAAGATCACCGAGATGCCCGATATGCCTGCCTACATCAAGGGAGTCATCAACCTGCGCGGGCGGGTCATTCCCGTACTTGATCTGAGACTCAGGTTTGGCATGGAGGAGAGGGATCACGATGACAGGACGTGCATCATTATCGTCAAGATCGATGAGGTCGCGCTCGGTATCATCGTGGACACTGTCGCGGAAGTCCACGACATCCCCGGCCAGGATATCGAGCCGCCGCCGATGTACCGGGACGGAGAAGATAAGAACCAATACGTAGCGGGTCTGGGGAAGATTGGTGACGAGGTGAAGATTCTTCTAGAAGCCGGAAGGATCCTGAAAGAGAAGGAGTACGAAACCGTAAGGCAAGCATCGGAGGTGGAGCAACTGCAGGAGTGAGGCTGAAACGGTTTATGTCTTTATTCACTATTATAAGGAGTGGAGTATGTTAAAGAACGTAAAAATCGGTACGAAGCTTGTGGGAGGTTTTGTCCTCGTCGCGCTCGTCGTCCTTGTCGTCGGGTTCTTCGGCTGGAACGGCTCGAGACAGTTGAGCGGCCAGATCGAGGAAGTTGGTGAGGTCAGGCTTCCGAGCATAGAGAGCCTACTCAAGGTTGAGATCGGCTTGGAAAAGCTTATGATGGAGCAGCGTTCGCTGCTTTCCGAGAAGCTGAGTCTTGAAGAGCGATCGCTGAGCCTGCAGAGGTTTCACGATTCCCGGGACGCTTATCGTGAGGAGTGGGATTATTTCCTGACGCTACCTGCCACCGCAGACGAGGAACGGCTGTCCCGTCAGTTTGAGGCACAATTGGCGGAATGGGCAAAAGAGAATGATAGATGGCTCGAGCTCAACCGCTCATTCGAGACGATAGGGATTCTTGCTCCGGAAGACATGGTGGGACACATTCAGCAGTTCAGGGGTGACCACTACGCACTCGAGCTTGAGGTGGCGAACCTTCTTCTCACCGGCGAGATGTTCTCGGGAGGAGAAGACGCTTCCGCCTGTAATTTTGGTCGTTGGCTTTCCGGATTCTCCACGGAGAATCCGCAGTTGGCCGCTCTAGTAAGTAATATGAAGGATCCACATAACCGATTTCACCAGACGGCGGGAGAGATTCGCGATCTGGTGCAAGCCGGCGACACTGCAGCGGCAACTGCTGCTTTTCAAGATACACTGCTTCCCGCTTCAGAGGCAGTCTTTGGTTACTTCGATGAGATCATCGGGTTAGCCGAAGAGGCCGATGTATTGCGGGACCAGGTGACCGAGCTGGCGCTCGGACCGATCGCCGAAGAAGCTAACGAGGCTATGGCCGTTCTTGACGAGCTTATTCATATAAACGATGAGATTGCCGACACGGCGGTACTCGAAGCAGCTGCGCTTGGTGCGCGAACGGAACTGATCGCCCTCGTCTGCATGGTTGCAGGGCTCGTGGTTGCGCTTGTTCTTGGTATTACCATCGCCATGGGGATCACACGGCCCGTGAGCGTTGCCGCAGCCTTTGCAGAGCGCATCGCGAAAGGAGAGCTTGATATCGAGCTTCCGATACGCCAAAAGGACGAGATTGGAGTACTTGCCGACGCGATGCGCGAGATGCTTGCGGCAATCAAGTACAAGGCTGATATCGTTGAGAAGGTGGCCGAAGGGGATCTGACAATGGATATCGAGCTCGCATCCGAAAAGGACGGTTTGGGAATATCACTTCAGAAGATGAGCGCCTCACTTAACGAGATTCTGGGACAGGTGCGGGAGGCGGTTGAACAGGTCTCCTCCGGCTCCAACCAGGTTTCGCAGTCGAGCCAGTCGCTGTCGCAAGGGGCCACCGAGCAGGCAAGCTCCCTCGAAGAGATCTCTTCATCCTTGAACGAGATCGCTAGCCAGTCGAAGCAAAACGCTGAGAACTCGAATGAGGCCAATTCTCTTGCAAGATCGGCGACGGAGAGCGCCGAGGCGGGTAACAGCCAAATGAAAGAGCTTGTGGACGCTATGGAGAAGATCACCGCGTCGAGCGAAGAGATCACGAAGGTTGTTAAGGTGATCGATGATATCGCCTTTCAGATCAACCTGCTTGCGTTGAATGCAAACGTTGAAGCGGCAAGGGCAGGCAAATACGGCAAAGGTTTCGCCGTGGTTGCGGATGAAGTGCGGAATCTGGCGGTACGTAGCGCCGAGTCTGTGAAAGAAACCACTCAGATGGTGGAAGACTCCAACCGGAGTACCGAGATGGGCTCCGAGATCGCAGGCAAGGTGGCCGCCCAGCTCGACGACATCGTTACCGGGATCAGCAAGGTGGCGGATGTGCTTGGGGAAATTTCTGTGGCGAGCAAGGAACAGGCCCAGGGAGTAGAGGAGATAAACGAAGGCTTGGAACAGATAGACCAGGTTACCCAGGCGAACACGGCGAGCGCCGAAGAAAGCGCATCGGCCTCTGAAGAGCTTTCGGCTCAGGCACAGCAGCTCAACGGCATGGTGGCTCGCTTCAAGCTTCAAAACGGTCAAACCGGCGGCGGGAATGGAAACGATGGCGAGTATGAATCGGCCGGCGAGGCCCACGACGCCGGGCGGCCTGTAAACCCAAAAGAGGTAATAACACTCGATGATGATGACTTTGGCAGATTCTGAACGGGCCGGCGCAAGCGGACTATCTCCGGCACGGTGAAGACAAAGTTCGGTATCGATCTGACCGGAGGAAAAGAACACGGACAAATGGCAGGTTAAGCCGCCGGCCGGAGCATTGCAAGTATATCTGCAACAAAGTGTTGGCTGCAATGCTCCGGTTGGTGACAAAGTTGATGGCATTCATGATCGCTCATCAGATGCTGAAGAAACGATTCAAACATCCTCGCTATGAGCAGGCTGCATGGCTGCACTGTATCTTCCTTTCAGGTGTCGAATTTCGAGTACTACCGCCGTGATTGCAATCGCGGTAGACAGGAAGTCTGAGACGGGAAAGGATGCCCATACACCGTGAAGACCATAGAACCTCGGTAGAATGAGGACAGAGGGTATGAGAAAAAGGAACTGTCTTGAAAGACCGAGTAGTAAGGCATACATGCCCTTTCCTATTGCCTGAAAGTACACCGAAGAGACAATCTGCAGACCGATGACCGGCATCACCGTAGACATGATCATAAGAGCGCGCGCGGCGAAGGAGATCAGCTCGGTGTCTGTTGTAAACATGCCGATGAGGTTTTGGGGGAACAGGCGTATACACACGTAGAACCCTAAAGCAAGAACTACGGCTGAAAGTGCAGTCAGAAGCAAAATGTGCTTGACCCGGCTGTAATCCTTCGCACCGTAATTATATCCTGCGATTGGCTGGAACCCTTGGGCGAGACCTAAAATCGGCATGAAAACGAAGGAGAGAAGACGGTGTATCATGCCAAAGGTTGTGATAGCCATGTCTCCGCCCATTGTTCCCAGTGTATTGTTGATGACCGCGGTCAGAACGCTCATACCCGCCATCTGTACCGCGTTGGGTAACCCGAGTAGAATCATCTCTCCCAACTGCGGGAGATTGATGCCCAAATACCTGCGCTCGAGCGCAACGTTACTCCTCTTTCCCAGGTAGAACAGGAGAACCCAGAGAAATGAACAACACTGCGCAATGACCGTAGCGAGGGCTGCCCCCCGGATACCCATGCCAAAACCAAAAATGAATATCGGATCAAGGATGATATTCAGGATCATCCCGATGAGCATGGTTCCCATCGCGGTTTTTGCCTTGCCTTCAGACCGGATAAGATCGTTTCCCATCATAGAGAATGCGATAAAAGGCAAGCCCCAGAGGACTGTCCTCAGATACTCGGTGGAATAGGGAAGGATTGTCTCAGTGGCGCCGAATAATTTCAGAATTGGGATGGTGAAGACAGCTATTGAAGCGGTGAGTACGAGCGCAATTGTTATGCCCGATGAGAATGCGGTGCCGAGAGCGGAGGCGGCGCCGGCGTGGTTCCTCTCACCGAGACGTCTGGAGATAATTGACGCGCCCCCTACACCGATCATTTTGGCGAGCGCCGGTACGATCATCTGAATCGGAAAGGCGACCGCGAGACCCGCGATTGCCATCGGGCCGGCGCCGCGACCCAGAAATATGGTGTCTGCGATATTGTAGAACGCTCCAACCATCATGCCGATGATCGCCGGAATCGACATCCTCAGAAGCAGAGGAAATAGCTTTTCTTTTCCAAGAAAGGCGGATGTATCACTTTGTTGCACGTATTCTGTCCTCCAGGATATTCGTTATTCTGCGGAGTTTTTTTAAGGCGTTCACAGCTTCGGTCTTCTCTTTTTCGCTGAGAAGATCCAAAAGCGGCGCCAAGTGGCCCATAAAATTCTCATCGAGCTTTTTCACTATCGAAAGGCCGGTCGGGGTAACGGCGACCAACACGCTGCGTCGGTCCTGCGGATCCCTATATCGTTCCACGAGACCTTCACCCACGAGTCCATCGATAACCTGAGTGAATGAGCCCTTGCTCATGCCAACTCGTTTCCCCAGGCTGTGCATCGATATCGGACCATGGTCTCTGAGCATAAGGAGCGTGCGTGCATGAGTTCTGTTGAGCTGGACGTCCTTTGGAGGCCTGATGTCTCGTATGATTACGTGTATAAACCGATGCGGAACCTGGATAAAAAGAAGAGCGTCATCAATCGATATGTCATTCATGAAATGGCCTTAGTCTGCTTTAAAATTATCTGAAATCAGACTATTGTTGGGGCTATTGATAGTTTTGTCAATTGGAAGATTGCGCCGTGATTGTACGTTCGAGTCCTGCGATAAAAAAAATAGCGACCCCATAAAGGGATCGCTATTTCTTAGCAGGGGCAGGACTCGAACCTGCGACCTCCGGGTTATGAGCCCGACGAGCTGCCAACT
>CAZHXC010000168.1:0-3756 GCA_964536145.1 uncultured Spirochaetales bacterium
TCTCGTAGCAACCGTCCGGCATCTGCAACTTGTTGGAGCCGCGGAAGGTCTCGCAATAGCAGTCGGTATGCCCGTCGGCTTCCTCATCACACGGCGGGCTTTGCGTTTTGTCTCTCCGGTGCTTGTGGGGATAGCGAACATGGGGCAAACCATCCCGACGCTGGCGTTTATAGGGATTTCGGCCGCCGTTCTGGGGCTGGGATTCCAGGCGGCAGTTATCGCGTTGTTTGTGTATGCTACGTTGCCGATTATCAGAAACACCTACGCGGGAATCCGGTCGGTGGACCCTGCGATTATCGAAGCCGCTCTTGGTATGGGGATGACACGAGGACAGATTGTGCTGCGGATCGAGCTTCCTCTAGCGATGCCGGTGATAATAGCGGGCATCCGCACCTCCACAGTCGTGAATGTGGGGACCGCGGCCATAGCGGGCATGATTGGGGCGGGTGGACTTGGTGAGATAATCGTTACCGGGATATCGGTACGGGTCACCGAGCTCATCCTGCAGGGAACGGCGCCTACAGCGATGCTTGCGATTGTGCTCGATGCTTTGCTCGGCGAGTTTGAGAAGGCGATCACTCCGAGAGGCCTGAAGCAGCTCAAGGCGGCACAGCACGACGCCCTGTAATACCGGCGGTTTCCTTGACAGGTGGTGTTGATCTCACTTTAATGTAGGGTATCACCGCAAAAGGAATCGTCATGAAATCTTCCAGTTACAATCTCATGATGGCCGCGCTCTACGACGGCAGGAAGCAGGAACGCCCCCCCGTGGGTAATCCAACCTCCATTGCCTGTCACGATCTTATGGACGCCGCCGGTGTCTCCTTCCCTGACGCGCATCTCGACGCCAACGCCATGGCCGAGTTGGCCCTCGCGGGCCATGAGATTGTCGGTTTTGATGCGGTCATGCCTGAGTACAGTGTTGTCCAGGAGGCGGCGGCCCTCGGCGCCGAGGTGGACTGGGGTGACCGCAATATGATGCCGGACTGCAAAAGCTTCCCACACGAGGATTTTTCCGACATCGAAATACCCGAGGATTTTCTCGAGAAACCGTCGATGCGGGTCGTTCTCGACGCGATATCTATTTTGAGAAAACACGTAGGCGGGAAAGCTGCCATTATCGGGAAGGTCATGGGCCCCTGGACGCTCTCATTTCACATGGCCGGTACGCAGAACTTCCTCCTCCATATCGGGATGGGAGAAATCGACAAGGTTCACAAGATGCTCGAACAGCTCGCGCCGGCCACCATCGCCTCCATCAACGCACAGTTTCAGGCCGGGGCGGATATGGTGGTGTTTGGTGATCATGTCACCGGGAGCCTCGTCAGCGCAAAGCACTATGAGGAGTTGCTGCTTCCACTCCACAAGGAAATTGTCAGTCAAATACACGGACCGCTGATCCTTCACGTGTGCGGGAACTGCCGTGACAGGATCGAGCTCTTTGCCGATGCGGGGTTTGATGCGTACCACTTTGAGTGGCAGGTGGACCCGGTTTTTGCCGTAAACACCGTAGGAGACAGGATGTCTCTCGCCGGCTGTGTCAATAATCCGGAGGTGCTGCTGCAGGGGACGCCTGAAGATGTGTACAGGCAGGCGCGGGCGGCGATAGATGCGGGTGTGAACATCATATGCCCGGAGTGCGCCATTCCGCTCACAACACCGATGGAGAATCTGAAGGCGATAGTTGAAGCGGCCGCGGAAGGCTATTAGAGTTGAAGCCACGGTGGCTGAAGGCCCGCGCGGCGGGGCATATCGTGTCCACTGTTACCGGCGCGCACTCTACCGCCGGCACGAGAAAATTCATCGTGGGGAGCACGCCGAATTACGGCACACCCTTGGAATCACGGTGGATGGGTGAGGTTTGCAAAGGCGCCACCGGAATGGACAGGAAGAGCGCCGACGTCTTCGTGCGTTACCTGCTCTCAAAGCATGAGGAGAAGATACAGGATGCCCCCCTAGGGCCACACGTTTGAAAATCAAGGATTTCATTTTGGAGAATATCGATAATGAGCAATGTACAAACAACTGATTCGAAATCGATTATTGAGAGCGGCCGGGTCTTTCTTGGTGTGGAGCTCGGTTCCACCAGAATCAAGGCGGTGCTGATCGACCCTGACTCGAAGCCGCTCGCTTCCGGCAATTACAATTGGGAGAGCTCTACTGTAGATGGAATCTGGTCATATAGTGTTGACGAAATCTGGACCGGTCTTGCTGCAAGCTTTGCGGATTTGCGTAAAGATGTCCGGAAAACACATCAGGCCGAGCTCAACTCCTTTGCCGTCGGTGGGTTCAGCGCGATGATGCACGGGTATATGGCCTTTAACGCCGCCGGGAAGCTTCTCGTGCCATTCAGAACATGGAGGAATACCGTCACCGACCCCGCCGCATCCGAGCTCACCCGCCTTTTCAACTACCCGATCGCGCAGCGGTGGAGCATCGCCCACCTCTATCAGGCAATCCTCAACGAAGAGCCCCACCTAGAGGATATCGCTTACATCACGACCCTTGCAGGATACGTGCACTGGAAGCTCACCGGCAGAAAGGTTCTTGGTATTGATGATGCGTCCGGCATGTTTCCCATCGATATCGGGACGCAGGATTACGATGAAAAACGCCTGGCAATTTTCGATGAAACTGTCGCTTCCAGAGGGATCAAGTGGAAGCTGAAGGATATTCTGCCTGAAATTGTACCCGTTGGCAAAGAGGCCGGCAGGCTCAGCGCGGAGGGCGCCGGGCTCCTCGACCCGGAGGGCGCCTTGCACGAAGGGATACCTTTCTGCCCGCCTGAAGGAGATGCGGGGACCGGGATGGTCGCGACAAACAGCGTACGGGTGAGAACCGGCAATGTTTCAGCGGGTACATCGGTATTCGCAATGCTTGTGATGGACTCCGAGCCTTCTCAGGTGCACGAAGAGATAGACCTGGTAACCACACCGGACGGCAAACTCGCGGGGATGGCCCACTCCATCAACTGTACCGCGGACTACGACGCCTGGATTGCTCTCTTTGGTGAAGCGGCAAAAGCTCTGGGCGCACAGTTCAGCGAATCGGAGCTCTACAACACGCTTCTTGGCCTTGCCTTACAGGGCGATGCTGAATGCGGAGGTCTTCTCTCCTTTGGATACGTTGCGGGCGAGCACATCACCGGTTTCACCGAAGGCCGGCCGCTTTTTGTCAGGTCTTCCGGGGCCAAGTTCACGCTGGCCAATATGATGCGGGCCCACCTGTTTGGAGCGCTCTGTGCGTTACGCACCGGTTTGGATGTGCTGACCGAGGAGGAGGGAGTTATTGTTGACGAGATCCGCGGGCACGGCGGGTTTTTCAAGACGCCCGGTGTGGGGCAGCGTGTTATGGCCGCAGCGACGCGCACGCCGGTGAGCCTGCTTGATACCGCGGGTGAAGGAGGCGCCTGGGGGATGGCGCTGCTCGCCGCCTACGCCGGGAGGCAGGAGCGAAACGTCAGCCTGCAGGATTACCTTGATGTCGTATTTGCCGGCAGCGTGGGTGAGGCATTGAGGCCGGATGAGGAAGACGTTCGCGGCTTTGATGCCTATTTCAAACGGTACCACGCAGGGCTTGCCATAGAGCAGGCCGCGGTCGACGCACTGGAGTAACACCATGAGCAGTAGTTTCATCGAACTGAAGCGTGAGTGTTTTGAGGCAAACCTGGAAATACCAAAACAAGCGCTCGCCATTCTGACCTGGGGAAATGTCAGCGTTCTCGACCCTGATGCCGGTGTGTTTGCAATCAAACCG
>CAZHXC010000168.1:3766-7156 GCA_964536145.1 uncultured Spirochaetales bacterium
AGCTCTCCGTGGACGATATGGTCATCATAGATCTTGAAGGAAAAAAGGTGGAGGGGCGGCTCAGGCCCAGCTCGGACACGCTGACGCACATGGTGCTGTACAACAATTTTGCAGGGATTGGCGGCATAGTCCATACCCATTCTCCCTACGCCGTAGGTTGGGCGCAGGCCCTGGAGCCGATCGTTATCTACGGGACCACCCACGCCGATCACACGGTTCAGGACATCCCCTGTACCCCACCGATGTCCGATGAGCAGATCCAGGGAAACTACGAAGAGCAGACCGGCCGGCAGATTGTCAATCACTTTCAGGCGATGAAGTTGAACCCCGCCGAGGTAGAGATGGTTCTTGTGGGAAGCCATGGGCCGTTTACCTGGGCAAAAACCGCGGCAAAGGCGGTATACAACGCAATTGTGCTCGAGGAGATTGCGAAGATGGCGCTTGTTACCCGGCAGGTACATCAGGATGTCTCCCGGCTCAAAAAAACGCTGAGGGACAAGCATTACGAACGAAAGCATGGGCCTGGCGCGTACTATGGCCAGGCATGAGTGTCGGAACCGGCGTTATTATGCAGCACTAATTATGCAGCATTACTATAGAAGGAAAGGAGCCGATTATGGATAAGTCGATTTTTGACAAGTATCAGGTGTGGTTTGTCACCGGATCTCAGCACCTCTATGGAGAACAGACCCTCGCGCAGGTAGCCGGCGATGCAAAGAAAATAGTCGAGGGATTGAACGAGAGCGGGAGTCTGGCGGTTGAGCTGGTGTGGAAGGAGACGCTGACCACAACCGAAGAAATTACCAGGCTCATGCGGCAGGCATCTGCGGATGAGCGCTGTATCGGTCTTATCACCTGGATGCACACCTTCAGCCCGGCAAAAATGTGGATCACCGGGCTCTCCGAGCTCTCGAAGCCGTTTTGCCAGCTCCACACCCAGTTCAACCGTGAGATTCCGTGGAGCTCCATCGACATGGATTTCATGAATCTGAACCAGACCGCCCATGGCGGAAGGGAGTTCGGGTTTATCGGGAGCAGGTTGCGCCTCGAACGGAAGGTGGTAGTCGGCCATTGGACCGATGAAAAAGTGAGGGCGCGGTTGAATGCCTGGATGCGTGCCGCGGCCGCCTTTGCGGACGGACGCGAGATGAAGGTTGCCCGGTTCGGCGACAACATGCGTGAAGTTGCGGTCACCGAAGGCGACAAGGTGGAAGCACAGAAGGTGTTCGGCTACGCGGTCCACGGATACGGTTTGGGCGACCTGACGGCGTACACAAACGGTGTAAGCGATAGCGACATCGACCTCCTGGTTGCCGAATACGAAAGTACCTACGAGCTGGGAGCCGGGCTTGATATAGGGGAGGGTCGCGAACGTGTGAGAGCCGCCGCCCGACAGGAGATCGGTATGAAACGGTTCCTCGAGGAGGGCGGTTTCAAGGCGTTCACCACCACCTTCGAGAACCTCTACGGTCTTGATCAGCTGCCGGGTCTTGCTTCTCAGCGTCTCATGGCAAACGGCTATGGATTTGGGGCCGAGGGTGACTGGAAGACCGCCGCGCTGGTACGGGCAATGAAAGTGATGGGTGCGGGCCTGCACGGCGGGTGTACCTTTATGGAGGACTACACCTATCACATGGTTCCCGGCAGGGACCTGGTGCTTGGCGCCCACATGCTCGAGGTTTGTCCGTCCATCGCCAAGGGCGCAGTGCGTCTCGAGACACAGCCGCTGGACATCGGGGGCAAGGATGATCCCGCGCGGCTCATCTTTGAGTCCCCGGCAGGACCCGCCATTAACGTTTCCGTTATGGATATGGGAAACCGGTTTCGTCTTGTGCTGAACGAGGTTGACGCGGTTGCCGCACCGGCGGACCTGCCAAAGCTTCCGGTTGCCCGTGTGGTCTGGAAACCCAGGCCTGATCTCGCCACCGCCGCGGCTTCATGGATCTACGCCGGTGGCGCCCACCACACCGGGTACAGCCAGGCGGTCACCAGGGAGCATATCATCGATTATGCATCGATGGCGGGAGTGGAGCTGCTCTGTATCGGCGAGGAGACAACCGTCGAGGAGATAAAGAAAGAGATCCGCTGGAACGAGATGTACTATCATCTCGCACGAGGGCTGTAGGTTCTCAATGCCGGAGCCGGTGACCGCTGCCACCGTTGACGATCGATTTGATGCGTTCTTTAGCCCGGTATCTGCTTCTCGAGTATTTCTAAATTCGAGGGGCTCGGCTCGAGCTCGCCTGTTCTGAATCGCGCGAAAATATCCACCACGGCGTCGTTCATCGGAGTGGATATGCCCAGCTCCTTTCCGGTTTTGGAAATATAACCGTTCAGCTGATCCACTTCGGTACGGCGGCTTTTCATGACGTCCTGGAGCAGAGAAGGCCGGGGCGGTGCGCCTAATCTGTCGACCTCTTCCTTGGTGATCTCTCTGTCCTCATCCGCAGACATCATTTTGTCCTTCAGGGCCTCAACAGCGGATCTTCCGGTCGCCGCGGCAAACTGATCGGGATGCAAATCCTTTGAAAGCGGTTCGAAGGCGATGCCCAGGGCCTGTCCGACACGGACTACTTCGCCACCGATGGTAACGCGTATGAGCATCGCAAGCTCTTTCTGGTTCTCATCGAGAAACTGCAGTTCGGGACCAATGAGACCGGCCACCGAATTGCCCATGCAGTTTACCAGCAGCTTTGTCCAGCGGGCGCCCCAGATATTGGTCGTAGCTTCGCTTGGCCCGATGGCCTGGAGCATCTCGACAATTTCTTTGACACGGGGAGTGATCCTGCCGTTGAGCTCACCGATTGTGAACGCTTTCCCTGAGTTTGGGGAAGTACGAACCAGCCGTCCGGGTTCATAAATCCCTGAGCTGATGGTTGGCACGCATCCCACCGTACGATTGTAGCCTGCAATCTCAGCCACCAACTCATCGTTGAGGGCGTTTTGTGCCGGGAGGATACAACCGGTAGGTTTGAGCATCGGTTCGATCAGATAGGTTGACCAGCGTGTGTCGTAGGATTTTACCGAGAGAAAGACGATATCGAATTGTGACTGCAGGGAGCTTACCTCGCTCAGGTGCAGTGCCTTTGGCTTTACGGTGAAGCTGCGGTCCCGGTCGATGATTTCGAGACCTTTGTCCTTTATTGAGTCTACATGCGCCGACCACTGATCGATCAGGGTTATATCGTGTCCTTTCTCCGCGAGATAACCGCCGATGGCGCCGCCGATAGCGCCCGCTCCTACTACCGCTATGCTCTTTCCCATGAATTGCGTCTCCTCGTAGTTTTCCTTACAATATAACCATTCTACTGGATAATTAGTTTGCGGGGAAGCCGGCGGAAAAAAGCGGTGGCACCGGTTTTTAGTGACCGGCGTTTCTATGAGAGGCGG
>CAZHXC010000169.1:0-7123 GCA_964536145.1 uncultured Spirochaetales bacterium
GAACCGGGAGATTGTTGTCTACGATTCAGACACACAGTACCGCATGCTCAAGATCATCTTCGGGGCCGGGGCTGAAATCGGATTGAGCGACCTTGCGCCCGAGGTGCGCCGTTTTGCACCCGAGCATGCAGGGAAGAGTCTTCTCAAGATCCTCGAAGAAACAAAGCGAGACGAGAGTGAGATAGAGACACTTCTGGGGCTTTTCAATACGTTTGTCTGCTCCGCCGAGCAGGAGCTCCTCGAAGACTTTGGAAACCTGCTGGACCTCGTGGCGATCGGAACGCTGGCGGATCTGATGCCGCTCAAGAATGAAAACAGAATCCTCACGAAGGCGGGCCTCAGGGTGCTCTCCTCGACGAAGCGCAAGGGGCTGAAGGAGTTGTTGTTTCGAAACGATCTGTACGGAAAGGAGATAACCGCTTCCGATATCGGTTGGAAGATATCTCCGCTCTTAAACGCCTCCGGGAGGCTTGGTGTTCCGGATATTGCCGCAGAACTGCTTTTGAGCGATGACCTCGATGAGGTGAAGCGCGGTACCGATGAGCTCATCCGCCTCAACACGCAGAGACGGCAGATGGGTAAAGATGCGTGGGACCTTGTCATCGAGGACGCGCAGGCAAGCTACGAAGAGTTTTCAGGAAAGCTCGTTGTGGTAGGAGGTGAGGCGATCAACCGGGGGATCACAGGCATTCTCGCTTCAAGATTGGCCAAGTATTTCAGTACGCCCACGATTGTGGTTGCGCTTCTTGATCAAAAGGCGGTGGGTTCTGCCCGGAGCGTAAACGGAATACATGTAAAAAAAATGCTCGATAACATCGCCGATTTGTTTATCGATTATGGCGGCCACGATTTCGCCGCGGGTTTCAGCCTCGAACTGGACTCCTATGGACTTTTTCTCGAGAAGATGCGGGGCATGGTCCCTGCAATGCAGGAAATGGAAGAGGAGTCGGGAATAGTGATAGACGCCGAATTGCCGGATAGATATATGACTCCAAAACTTCGTGACCTGATAGAGCTGTTTGCCCCGTACGGTGAAGGCAACCCTCCTCTTGTTTTCGGGGTAAGAAACGCGCTGATATCGGAGCTGAAGTTTATCGGAAAGAAGGAACAGTCTCACGTCAAGATGCTTATTGACACCGGTAGCAGCAAATGGCCGGCGGTTTTCTGGAACGCGGCGGAACGGGTAGGGCGGGATTTTTCACTCAACGACCGGGTGGATATCGCCTTCAAGCTCAGCGTCAATACCTATAGAAATCAGGAAACTCTCCAGATGACGGTGGTGGACGTCTTTAGATGAAATTGCGTTTCAGACTGCTTCTCGCGCTTCTGATAATCGGGTTTTGTGCCGGGTCTGCCTTTGGAGAGCTTCAAAGCCGGGGCGAATGCGAGATTGGTGGTATCTTAACGGTTGACGTTGTCGCCTCGTATCGTCTTCCCGTTGCTCTTCTGGAGCTCCGTGATGCTTATGGCGACGTGCTTTCTGCGAATGTGCCCTTCGGGCTGCCGGGGAGTACCGGTAGCCTGCACGCGGTGCTTGGAATACCGGATTCGCTTGATGAGGGTTCTTACACTCTCGCGGCAATCGGTCTTGACGGAACGGTGCTTGATTCCCGTCAGATCGCCGTGCACTCCCGGGTGTTTCGCAGGGAAACCATACGTTTGAACGGAACGATGTCCGAGCTCAGACGTCTCGACAGCGAGAGAAGGTTTGAAGAGGCCAAACAGCTCAAACAGCTTCTCGGCCTGAGTAACCGTGATGCTCTTCACCATTTTGGCGGATTTCGTGTTCCTGTAGACGAGGTACGCATTACCTCCCACTTTGGAGACCGCAGGTTGTTCGTCTACATTGACGGGACATCCGCACGGTCGGTCCACTGGGGCGTGGACTTCGCGGGACCTGAAGGCACCCCCGTCATGAGCTCCGGTAGAGGCGTGGTGGCGTTTGCGGGAAACCGTTTGATCACAGGAAATACGGTGGTCATCGAACACTTGCCGGGGGTGTATTCGCTCTATTACCACCTTGCCGATATTTCGGTAGCCAGGGGCTATTTTGTCACCGAAAAAAGCGTTATCGGTACCATCGGGTCGACAGGGCTTGCAACAGGTCCTCATCTCCACTGGGAAATTCGTGTTGGAGGTATTGGGGTAGATCCGATGCTCATGACCGATTTTTCCCTGCTGCAATTCTAGTGCAATTCTATCGGTGTGTGCGGTTTAAATCTCCGGCCGGCGGCTCGTTGGCGTTGCACCGGCGCTGTGGCCGTATTGCGGGTATGTTGACAAAGCGCCTCATTTTCAGCAAATTCTTTACAGTGAAACAAAAGGGGAGGTGATTTCTATCGCTGAAATCAGAGTAGACGAAAACGAGCCGCTGGAAAAAGCGCTCAAGCGGTTCAAACGTATGGTTGAGAAAGAGGGAATTATACGCGAATGGAAGAAGCGTGAGTACTTCGAAAAACCTTCCACTATCAGAAACAGAAAGCGGAAAGCGTTTGAACGGAAGCTGTTGAAAAAACAGCGGAAGATCCAGGCAAACAAGCGCTACTAAGACTTGGAACATAGCTAAGGATCGGGAAAGAGGCTCGCGGGCCTCTTTTTTTAAAACCTGTTGTGACATAATGAGGTGGGAAGATGGAAAGAAAGCTCAATTTCTTTGCGGGACCTTCAACGCTCCCGTTGCCGGTGCTTGAACAGCTGCGCGACACGATCGTCGAATATCATGGCGCCGGGCTCTCGCTCATCGAAGCGAGTCATCGCAGCTCTACATACGACAGCGTACACAATGATGCGATTTCGCTGTTGCGTGAGCTTCTATCGGTACCGGAGAACTTTTCGATTCTCCTGCTTGGAGGCGGAGCGACGCTGCAATTTGGCATGGTGCCGCTCAATCTGCTTTCCGGCGGCAAGTCGTGCGATTTTGTAGTGAGCGGTTCCTGGGCAAAAAAGGCCCTCGATGATGCAAAAAAAGTTGGTACAGTGAATATTCTTTACGACGGCAAGCCGGAGGGATATTCCAATCTTCCGGATGAGGTGAGCTGCAGCCCGCAGGCAGCCTATCTTCACATCACCTCAAATGAAACGATAGACGGCGTGCAGTGGCAGAGCATGCCGGATACCGGCGGCACGCCGATAGTGGCGGATATGTCGAGTGACATCATGAGCCGGCCGTTTTCTTTTGAAAATATCGGGCTCGTATACGCCGGCGCACAGAAGAATCTCGGACCGGCTGGTGTGACGGTCGTGATCATCAGAAACGACATTGTGGAGGCCTCGCCTGAGGATCTTCCCGCCTACTTGAACTACGCGGTACACGCGAGCAAGAACTCGCTCTACAACACGCCACCGGTTTTCAGCATCTATGCGTTGAAGCTCGTGCTCGAGCACGTGAAGCGGGAGGGGGGGCTCAAGAACGCCCAGGAGTTCGCAAACAAGAAAGCTTCTCTGATCTACAACGCTATAGACTCCAGCGACGGCTTCTACCGATGTAAGGTCAATCCGGACAAACGGTCAATGATGAACGTGGTGTTCAATCTGCCTACAGAAGAGCTCGAGAAACAGTTTTTGAAGGAAGCCGCAGAGCAGGATATGCTCGGTCTCCCCGGCCACAGGAGCGTTGGCGGCTGTCGTGCGTCTCTGTACAACGCCGTACCGGTGGCCTGGGCCGAACAGCTTGCGTCATTTATGGATGAATTTGCCTCCAGAAACAGATAAGTGGATCGGAGGCCGTAAGGGAGAAGAACATGAACGTACCAGAAAACTTAAAGTACACAAAATCTCATGAGTGGATTCGTCTCGACGGCTCCACGGCGTATGTCGGCATTACCGATTACGCCCAAGAAACCTTGGGCGATATCGTCTATATCGAGCTTCCCGAGACAGGCGCAGCCGTTTCCGCGGATGAGGAGCTCACTACCATTGAGTCGGTGAAAGCGGCGGAACCGATTCACAGCCCTCTCGCCGGGACGGTCACCGAAGTGAATGAAGAATTGAACGACTCACCGGAGCTCATAAACTCGCAGCCCTATGAAGCATTTATATTCGCGCTAGAGCTCGAAGACACAAAAGCGTATGAGGAGCTGATGAGCCCGGAAGAATACACCGAGTTTGCAGAGAAAGAGGAAAACGATTGAGCGAAAAAGGCATCCCGTATCTTCCGCACGCCGCCGGGGACAGGAGGCGTATGCTCGAGCGGATTGGTGTCGAGACGGTAGATGAGTTGTTCAGAGACATTCCCGATGAGATACGGCAAAAAACCGGCATCGAGCTTCCGGACCACCTCTCCGAGTTCGACGTGTACAGGAAACTCAAAGACGCCGCAGGAAAAAACATAACCGGTGTTTCTTTTCTCGGAGAGGGAATCTACGATCATCTGATACCCGCGGTGGTACCCTTCGTCATGTCCAGAAGCGAGTTCTTGACCGCGTATACTCCATACCAGGCGGAGATGTCACAGGGGATTCTTCAGGCCATATTCGAGTATCAAACCCTCATGTGCATGTTGACCGGTCTTGACGTATCAAATGCATCGCTGTATGACGGCGCAACCGCCGCTGCGGAAGCGTGCGCAATGGCGGTCAACAGCGTGAGGCATGCAGACAGATTACTCTACTCCTCGACACTTTACCCGCAAACCGTGGAAGTCTTGAAGACGTTCTTTTCCAACGTGGATATCGAGCTCGAAGCGGTAGAACTGCCCGATGATTCGGGCGCTCTGAATCTTGATGCGCTAAAGACAAAGCTCAAAGAAGGCGTTGCCGGTGTCATCGTGCAATCGCCAAACCGGTTTGGCTGCGTTGAGGATTACACCGGATTTGCCGATGCAGTTCATGATGTCGGAGCAAAGTTCATTATCTCTTCAAATCCGATCTCCCTCGGCATGTTGAAATCGCCGGGTGAATGGGGGGCGGATCTGGCTGTTGGAAACGGACAACCCTGCGGTTTACCGCAGTTCTTTGGCGGACCGGGAGTGGGTTATATCTGCGCTGCCGAAAACCTGATGCGCAAAATGCCCGGGCGGATTGCCGGACAGAGCGTGGACTCGGAGGGCAACAGGGCCTTTGTTCTCACGCTCCAGGCCCGTGAGCAGCACATTAAGCGTGAACGTGCCACCTCCAATATCTGTACCAATCAGGCGCTTACCGCGGTAGGCGTCGCGGCATACTTGGTATGCCTTGGACCTGAAGGCATGAGTGAGCTCGGCCACCGGAACCACAGCAAAGCGAGATACCTTCTTGACAGGCTGCTCGGAGAGGCAGGTGTTGAACGGGTATTCGATGCGCCCTTCTTCAACGAGTTTGTCGTGAGAATGCCCATAGAAGCGTACAAAGTCGTCGAACACATGGTTGATCAGGGGTACTTTCCGGGTATTCCGCTTACAGGCGCCTATGAAGGCGCGGAGCGTGATCTTCTGGTAGCGGTTACCGAAAAGCGGACCCGCGAGGAGCTTGACGGCTATATCGAGGCGCTCCGGGGGGTGGTGCAATGAAGCTGATTTTTGAACGGTCGGCACCCGGCCGGAGGGCTTACTATTTGCCGGAACTCGATGTACCTGAGGTGGATATTAACGCTACCCTGCCGGACGCGTTGCTTCGCAAGGAGAAGCTCGCGTTGCCCGAGGTTTCCGAGGGCGAGATTGTTCGCCACTACCTCAACCTGTCACACCGGAATCATTCGGTTGATTCGGGTTTCTATCCCCTCGGGTCGTGTACCATGAAGTACAACCCAAAACTGAACGAAGAGGTGGCGGCTATCCCGGGCTTTGCAGAGCTCCATCCTTTGCAGCCGGAATACACCGCCCAGGGTGTTCTGGAAATCATGTATCATCTGACACAGGATCTCTGCAAAGTAACCGGGATGAGTTGGGGCACCCTTCAGCCCTTCGCCGGCGCCCACGGCGAGTTTACCGGCATGAAGCTGTTCAGCGGCTGGTTCGAAAGCAGGGGAGAGAAAAACCGGAAGGTGATCCTGGTCCCTGATTCTGCGCACGGCACAAATCCCGCATCCGCCCACATAGCCGGTTTTGACGTGGTTGAAGTGAAGTCGGATGGAAGAGGAATGGTCAGCCTTTCGGCAATCGAGCCGCATCTGAACGACTCGTTGGCTGGTATTATGCTTACAAACCCCAACACCCTTGGCCTGTTTGAAAAGGATATCAGGCTGATCGCGGACAAGGTACACCAAGCCGGCGGATTGCTCTACTACGACGGAGCCAACCTGAATGCAGTGCTCGGAAAATGCCGGCCCGGTGACATGGGGTTCGATGTTGTGCACCTCAATTTACACAAAACCTTTTCCACTCCCCATGGCGGCGGTGGTCCCGGGGCGGGACCGGTGCTGGTGTGTGAAAAGCTCGTGCCGTATCTTCCTTCTCCGATTCTCGTGAAAAAGGAATCCGGCTACGGGTTTGAAGACGGTGATGAAAGGTCCATCGGCAGGATCGCCGGGTTTCACGGCAATATTGGCGTGGTGGTCCGGGCGTATGCCTATATCCTGCGCATGGGCGGCGACGGTCTCGAGCGTGTTGCCGATGATGCGGTGCTCAACGCGAATTACCTCCGGGTAAAGCTTTCTGAACTGTTGAAATTGCCGTTTGGCGGATTGTGCAAGCATGAGTTTGTGCTGTCGGCCCAGGAGCTCAAGGAGCGCCTTGGTGTAAATGCGATGGATGTTGCGAAGAATCTGCTCGACTACGGGATACATCCTCCAACGGTGTATTTTCCGCTCATAGTGCCTGAGGCACTCATGGTGGAACCGACCGAGACCGAGGCGTTGGAGATCCTCGATGAGTTTGTGGACGTGATGGCCGATATTATTAAACGCGCCGAGGAGGACACCGAAAGCGTAAAAAGTGCACCTCACACCACCCCGGTCAGGCGTGTTGACGAAGTCACCGCAGCCCGCCATCCGGTGCTCCGTTGGCGCAAGGAAGAGTGAGGCTCGTTGACAGCTGATATATGAACGAGTAACCTGACCACTGGAGGGCGGGTCGCAAAACGCATCTATTGATGGTGGCTGCAGAATGTTAGGCCATACAGAATGGCGGCTTTTCGCTTTGGGCGGAGGCCGGCCGGATGTCAAAGCGACTGTTTTTCGAGGTGCCCTGGAGTAACAGCAAGAAGGCGGG
>CAZHXC010000170.1:0-3907 GCA_964536145.1 uncultured Spirochaetales bacterium
CGGCTGGTCCGGTTGTCTGAAGCTGCCGCATTAAATCGCACTTTGGAGATGTTTAAGACCAGCGCATACTGGAGCGCATCAATAATGGTGGATTTTCCCGAACCGTTGTCCCCGGCCAGGAGGGTCATCGGACCGATTTCTATAGTTTCATCGGTAAAAAAATGCCAGTTGACAAGACGAGCTCTCCGCAGCAGAAGCATTACTCTTCCTCCTCGCCGTTTCCCTTACGAAACGACTCGATACGTGTGTGCATCTCATCGATCGCCATTCCGTCGAGGGCGAAAACGATGCTCGGGTAGAGCAGTATGCGTGTTTCCGGATCGCTCTCCTCACCGAATATACGGATTAGACGAAGCGCCTGGAAACGTTTCAGGAGATTACTCAACGGCGTCTTTTTCAGCGGTCGCTCGGTCATAACCCGGTATTTTTCAACGAAATCCTGCTGCAGGATCGTCCGTTCGCCGTGAAGGGTGACTTCACTCGACTTCTCCTCATACAGCAGCCTCAAGACGAGCAGAGCCAGGGTTTCCTCCAGATTCAGATTCGTCCGGGCCCCTGGCGGCCCTTCGGCTCCTATCACACCCAACGATTCGTCTTTCCTGACACGCCATCCGGCCAGCTCGAAATATGTTTCAAACAACTCGTAATTCTGCACCGCGAACTTGTAGAGTTTTTCGTGCTGCGGTGCGCTACGGACAAGAAAACCATCGGTCAATAGGGCGTTTGCGGCTTTCTGAAACCTCTCGCGTTCCCACTCGACCAAGCGATCGAGCCGCTCCAAGTCGCTACTCAAAGCCCGGCTCCTTTATGAAGTGATGGCGGCGAAACTTGAATCGTCCCACCGTTACCTGCTCATCTTCCCAGGTGACACGGTAGGGGAAGTTTTCACTCCGCGTCTCGCCGTAGGCGGCTGCGTAGAGAAGACGAACATAGCTCCTCATGTCGGTGACGATCCTCTCCGCCGGTACCGGGCGCCCGTCTTGGGGCACATACCGCGACAGAAAGCGGGCGATCTTATCGGGTCCGAGTTGATTGTGAATCCGGAGGTGAAGCTCGGCTTCAGCCTGCTCCCGGTCAAAATCGTTCGTCTCAGGCTTCTTGATCCCGGTAACCTCGACCGACGCTGGGCGCCGGTTGTACAGCGAACCGGCGGAGAGAAATCCCGAGCTGTACAGCCCGGTTCCCAACTCTTCCGGTGAAGGCGCCGCGGGGTCACCGCTCGTGAAAGCTTTGAGCATGTCTCCGATCTTCCCCTGGAGCGAGGAATCGGCATAGAGCTTGGCCTTTATCCGCTCAGTGGAGATGCGCGAATAACGGCGGTTTTTGTCGTCTATCTCTTCGAGGATCGGATCGATACTTCGTAGATCAGACCGGATCTCCTTGAGCATATCGGCAAGCAATCTACGTGACTCTTCCACCGGATAGTGCCTGATTTGCGATAGCTTTTCAGCGGTTCGCGCCATCCATTTTTCGTCTTCGACAAGCCGGCGTACGGCGGCGTTGATCTTAGGGCGGTATTTCGAAAGATTCTCGGAGGTCTTGAGCCGGGTATACGCCTTGTCCACCACCTCGTTCATATACACGTCATAATGAATATGTAGGATATCGCGCACCTCGGTATTCCGCTCGTACATGCGCTGAATATGCGTTTTGATGTTCTGCTCGAGCACTTTCAGCGATTCGATGAGCAAACGAGTATGCTCATGTGCGTTCATCACCGCAAGATGACCGTTGTCCTTTACCGCGTCCGTGCACAACGAGGAATAGACGGCGATAACGTGGCTCTCGTACTCGACCTTTATCCCGTGGGAAACACGATGGAGCGCTTCGAAAAAGGGTTTTGCATAGGAGGATATGTTGATAACACGCGTGAAATCAGCAAGCTCCTCCTCATTCATCCAGCCGTGCTGCAGAAGCCGCCGTAGAAACCGCACCGAGAGCTCCCGCGGTGAGGCAGGTGTAGCAAGTGCGGCGGGCTCTAAGATCGCGCTATCCTGAGAACCGGGCGGACGGTCGCTACCATTGTTGCTGCCGTTCGCGACCGTGGTGACGGAGACAGTGTCCTCGTCGATAGTGCCGTGCCCATCTTCTCCGGCCCAATCTCCCTCCGATTCGGCAAGCTCACTCAAAGAGGGAAGAGCTTCGAAATACGATTGAAACGCCGACACCACTTCCTCACGCTCAATCCCGGTGTGATACTCCATAAACAAACCGTAGTAAACGAGCAGAAGTTCACTATAGTGTATCCGGTAGCGCGATGCGAGAGGGACAAAGAAATTATCTGGCAGTTCTTGAAAAACGATTTCCCGGCTCCTATACCCGTTTGTCCGAAGAATCAGGCTACACGATTGTTGTTTTTTTATAAAGAGTGAGCAAGAGCCTCTCCGGCGCATCGGTCTACCGCCGCATGATAAAAATTCTACAATGTTGCGGTTCCTTGATTCCACTACTCTCTTTCTATATGATTCCGATCAAGAACAGGGATGCTGGACAGCTACAGGGTACTCAACGAAAACAAATTCCTTTACTCAATCAGAAACGGCATGGTCTTGGCGATCCCTGCAGTTATGGTGGGCGTATTCGCCGTGCTGCTCTCGAACCTTCCAATTTCCGGGTATCAGTCTTTCATCCATAGCTTTGGGAGTGGGTTCCTGATAACTTTCTTTAGCATTGCCGAGAAATGTACCGTCGATATTTTCGTCCTGATCCTTCTTGTAACCGTCAGCTTCACTTATGGGCAAATTCTGGAAGTCAAACACCCGGGGATCCTCGAAGCGCTGATTCCAACTTCAACACCGCCATGTCTTCCCTGCTGCCCTTTGCATTGATTATCGTTTCAACAGTTCTCTTCAAGCTGCTGCTCGTGCGGCTTTCCGGCAGCCCGGACATTCAAGACTTACTCACCCGGGGTATGGGAAGGATCTTTGCCGGAGGCAGACGAAATGTGTGGAGTCTTCTGGAATTTATATTTCTGGTGCATACCTTCTGGTTCTTTGGCATTCATGGAAGCAATCTGTTGGAAAATGTCGCCCGAGACATCTTTGTACCCGGTGTTACCGTTAATGCCGCTCTTATCGAATCGGGACTACCTCCTACGGAGATCGTGAGCAAGGCTTTCCTCGATTCATTTGTTCTGATGGGCGGCAGCGGCACCACCATTTGCCTTGTCCTTGCCCTCATCCTCTTCGAGAAGCGGCGGAACGTGCGAAACCTTGCCGTCATGTCCTCCTCCTAGGTGCTTTTTAACATAAACGAGCTCATAATCTTTGGTTTACCCATCGTCTTCAATATAAATCTGGTGATCCCCTTCGTTCTGGTTCCCTTGACCGTAACCATAACAAGCTACCTGGCGGTCCTTTCAGGGCTTGTGCCCGTGACGGTGTTCGACGTGCATTGGACAACCCCGGTACTGCTCAGTGGCTACGTGGCCACCGGTTCACTTGCCGGATCCTTGCTCCAGCTGTTCAATTTGATCCTGGGAACGGCGATCTATACTCCGTTCATTATCTTGTCTCAACGGCGGCATAACGAGAGCGTCCGGCGCAGTATCGACACTCTCGCCGGCATGGTAAAGAGCGGGGAAGCTGCGGGAGAATCACCCGACCTGGACTCCCTCACAGGCACCACCGGATCAGTCTGTAAAATGTTGAAATCCGAGCTGAAAACGGACATTCATGCCGGCACCATCGATGTTTATTATCAGCCCCAGGTCAATTACGACGGTTCGGTTATCGGCCTGGAAGCGTTGCTCCGGTGGAAATACGGTGACTACGGGTCCCTCTATCCGCCTCTGGTAGGAGTTCTTGCGGAAGACGCGGAGCTTTCGAGCTCGCTCGCCGAGTTCATCACCGAGAAAGCATGTGCGGACATGGTAAAGCTGAAGGATTTGACCGATAAAGGAATCTGT
>CAZHXC010000170.1:3917-7099 GCA_964536145.1 uncultured Spirochaetales bacterium
GCAGATTTCCGATCCCCTTCTGGCCCAACGAATCCGGTCGATTCTTGAACGCCACGACCTTGGCCCTATGCAACTGGGTGTAGAGATAACCGAACAGTCCATTCTCTATTCTTCGGAGCTGATAAACCGGCAGATCTCCGCGCTCAAGCAGATGGGGGTATCGGTCATCATGGACGATTTTGGCATGGGCCATAGTTCCATGAGTTACTTGCAGCACCACCACTTTGACGAAGTAAAGCTCGACGGATCTCTGGTGAAAGGTTTGATGTCCAACGAACGATGCCGGGAAATCATCACCTCCATCGTGTATCTCTCAAAGTCCCTTGGCTTCAGCATTATGGCCGAGTTCGTAGAAACGGAGGAGCAGAAAGAGCTCCTGCATAGTCTCGGGTGTGATCAATACCAGGGATGGTTTTACTCGCCGGCGGTGCCGTTTCAGGAAGCGGTTGAGTTTTTGAAGAACTCACGCCGGAAAGCCGATGAGGAGAGCTCCGAACTGCACCAACCTGGTCACTAAACCGATGGGCCGCATAAGATGCTGAGCAGCCATGATGAAGCTCAATTCATAGCTTGCGTTACAGTGGACACTTCAGACCGGCGCCGGCAGTGCCGGTGCATGCACTCTCCGGTAGCTCACGCCAAAGACCTCGGGGTTCACGATATAACGCGGCCTTTTGCCGGTTAACACGCGCACGATCTCATCCATGCCCAGCACCTGATTTTGCTGGAAACTCTCCTCGGAATACCAGGCGATATGGGGGGTGACGAGCGCGTTGGGGCAGGCAAGAAGCGGATGGTCTTTTGCAGGCGGCTCTGTTTCCAGCACATCGATTCCCGCACCACCGATAGTGCGTTGATGCAGCGCGTTGACCAAAGCGGCTTCCTCAATAATTGGTCCACGGGCTGTGTTCACGATCACCGCATCGGGCTTCATCAGGCTCAGAGCCCGTTCGTCAATCATGTACCGGGTCTCATCGGTCAACGGAGTATGAATGGTTATGTAATCCGATTCTTCCAACAGCTCGTCGAGCTCATATTTTCGCTCCACCGCGAGCAGGTCGAAAATATCATCAGCTACATAAGGATCGAAGGCCGTCACCTGCATGCCGAACCCCTTAGCTTTGGGTACGATAGCCCGCCCGATTTTCCCAAGTCCCAGGATCCCGAGTTTCTTCCCGCGGAAATTGGATATGGGTTTGGCGTATTTGTAATCCCAGACGGCCTCAGCGCTCCGTGGAATAATCTCATGAAGTTTCCGGGAGACCGCGAGAACAAGTGTCATGGCATGATTCGCAACATCATCGGTACAATAGGTCTGGCAGCTGCAGACCGGGATGCCCTTCCTCGTGGCTGCTTCAACATCCACGCAATCATATCCCACCGACAGAGTCATAATCAGACGGCATTCTTCCATTGTATCGATTAAATCCCGATCGATCTTGCGGGCGATAACGACGAGAGCCGAAGCATCAGCCGCTGTCGCCTTAAACTCCTCATCAGCCATTCCGTGTGCCGGGACAATAAGCGCGTCTGCCTCCCCGGCCCGATTCTCGAAGTATGAAAGGCTTTGGAATTTCATGAAGAGCCTGTCCCCGGCAAAAAGTATCTTCTTCACCGTCATAACCTCCCTCATCGTGTTTTTCTCCATGCAACAATTCCGAATACGGAACCTACGGTTTTTGGATGCTCCACTCAGCGTACATGAATCCCTTGTATTGTCACTAGAAATAAGGGCATATGCTCATTTGTTCCGGGAAATTCGGGATTGATTCTGAACAGATTAAAGCTTTTTTGAGGAAAATCGCGTGTTTTGGCATATAAGAAATTGAATATTTTCTTCAAATATTCATAGCCGGAAGCCTGAATAGACATTCATGGTGGTCCTTTCACTCACTATACCAGGCGCAACAAGCGCTGCTGCGGCTGTGTTGCACACCGGATAACACGACCGGAGCTTAGGCGCGTGCCTTGTCGAGAGGTAATCCATTCGCCTCACAGAAGCCCGAGCTCGGTCGTTGAAGAGCTGCTCGCGGTTACAGTTAAGAAAAAGAAGCCACGCTACTTCAAACTAAACCAAGTCGCAAGACGGACCTTCGATCTCGTCTTCGACATCAGGGAACAGCATGCAAGAACACTGGATAAACCGCCCAATTCCGTCATCACCAACGAACAGCTCTTTGATGTCGTGGAGAGAAAGCGCAAGGTGGCCGAGATAGAGTTCGGCAAGACAGTGCCGCACCGCGTCAGACAAGGAATGAGGCAAGAAATCACAGAAACATTACCCAGGATTCCTGACAATCCGGCCGGGAAGAATAATCATGCGTAACGGTTGCCGCAGCAAAGAGCGCTGCAACCTTACCGCCACTCATTCCGCTGCGCGCCGATGCCCTCCGGATGGCGTCCCGTAGCGGCAATGTTCCCCGGTCGAACTCGAGCCAATCCGGGTGTTCGAAGATATCGGCCCGGACCCGCTGCCGTGTCTCCGGCTATCCACTTACTCTATCAACGCCTGGTAGGTCAATATCTGGAAATCCACCTCGGGCAATTCGAGTTGTTGCATGGACCGGGCCAATCGACTGTTGCCTGCACAGATACTCTTATCCCTCTATCCCAGGAGGTCACGCTTTGCGTAGAGCCGCCTGTCCAGGATAACCCGAGCCGGCCGGCCGGCCGGTCGATTTGCCATAAAATTCTTTACAAAAACGCAATGCTATCCATTATAATGGCCTGCATGAAAGAAATCATACGTCACACGGCCGGGCGAATATACCTTATCGCCCTCTTGCTGTCGGTCATCGGTTTCATTGTAGCACTCGTTGTTGGAGTGACTGAAACGCCGGAATCCGGCGAACCGATTGTAGTCTTTGGGTGGATGACTATGCCGTTATTTGTAGGTGTTCTCTTTGTTCTCTTCTGGCTGGTCGCCTACATCATCTATTTCTTTTTCTTTTGGCCGTATCGTTAGGAGGCATCTGTGGCAGTTACCATTATCTCTCTGGCGGGTTTCGGTGCGGTTGTCATTCTCCTGGCGGTGTACGGATACAGGATCTCCGCCAAGACTGCGGAAGATTACATGCTCGGCGGCCGGACAATCGGCGTCGTGGTGATAGCGGCCATCAATTTCTCCCTCGTCTGGTATCCCCTCTGGGCCCTCATCTTCGGGCTCGTTTTCTCCCTGGTAC